>DASTSI010000241.1:0-30791 GCA_035760745.1 Nitrospira sp.
CCGCACAGACGGCGGTGATCCATGAGGCGTAGAGCATGGCCGGCGAGCCCATCGAGTACAAGCGAATCCGCGCGTCCTTCGTCGTCGGGTCATGCGACTGCCCCGCCGTTTGGTGGTACCACGTCCAGGGGTGAAAGAGCAGCGCGGTCGCACAACACGCGAGCCCGACGATGAACACCGCCTGCGCCTCCAGCGAGCCATGGGCGAGGCGCCAGGCCGTCGTCGTGATATACCAGAGCAAACACGCCGCGCCGATCGCCCCGTGTTCGAAGAGCATGTGCACGTACTCATTGTGCGCCGTCGAATTCGCGTAGTCCGAACGGAACAGCCCTTTGCGGATCGCCCGCGGGTGATGCTGGGCGGCAATTTCGCAGACCCGCACGTAGTGGTCGAGCCAGGTGGACCACCCATGCCCGAGCAGCCGGACGGTCCAGCCCCGATTCCACCAACAGGCCACGAGCATCACGAACCAAAAGCGCAGCCGACCTGAATCCCACCAGTAATCGCTGCGCAACGCCCGCGGCACCGCCCAGACCGTCACCAGGCCAATCGGCACCCAGAGGAGCCACGCCCAGGACGTGACGAGCATCGGCACGGCGACACAGACCGTCACCCCGATGGTGGCGAGCCCGAGCGTCCCGCCATGCGAATGCAGTTGCACCGCGATGACGGGCATGAGGACGAGCGGCACGAGCCATAGCCAGCGGGGATCCTGACTCCAGGCCAAGCCCAGCACCGCCGCCGTACAGACCGCCGAGACCGCGCCCAGGTTGTTCGGATTCTCTTGCCCGCAGGAGGTATAGTTCGGGTCGGTTTCTTCCATCTGCCAGAGCCAGGAGCCGACGCGATAGGTGCGCCAGCCGTTGTCCTGCGTCGCGAGCAGATGCCGCCGCCCCCACCATTTGCCGTACACCAGCGAGACCGTCCCCCAGAGCCCAAGCCACACGCCCATCGCCACGAGCGAGAGCAGGCTCCACCACACGAGATCCGATCGGGTCCGAATGGCCAGCCCCGCGCCGATCGCCAGGAGCCAGGGATAGACGACGGGCAATTTCTGCCGCGCCAAATGCTGGCGGTTGAGATTGAGCAGCATGACGGCCGAGAGCGCCATGAGCGGCCAGGACGGCAGGAGGCTGATCAGCGCGAGCCCCAAGCCTTGGATCAGGTACATCGTCCGCTGCGTCCCTTGACTCGACGTGACATCGGCGGGCTGCGTCACATGCCAGGCCATGAGGAGGGCCAGCAGGAGGAGGCCTGGGGTCATGCCCCGCGCTCCTGCGCCTGCTGCGCCATCAGCACCCGAAAGCATCGCGCACACAGGTCATGATCTTTGATGCGCTTCCAGCGATGGTCCGAATGGGGATTGCGGACGGGGTGCGGATGAATCAGAATTTTGCGGCCACACTCGCAGTAGGGCGTGTTCATCGGCTGGCCCACGCCCCCTTCGTGCCGCACAGACTTTTCCCCTGCACCACCGCACAGACGCGATAGAGGCGCTTCCCGCTACTCGCGAGCGGCACCTGCGCGTCCAGCTGCGTCCCCGGGACCGTGAGGAGCGCGACCCATTGGTTGCTCGTCTGATTCAAGTAGTCGATACGAAACTGCTCGGCCGTGCCGTCCCAGGCGAGCCACACCTTGCCCTTGTCCGCGGGCTTGTCCACCACGGCCACACAGGGAAGGGATTGGGGAAACACCGCGGCACTGAACCACGTCAGGCTCAACGTGCCAGCCACCAGCATCCCATGCAGTCTGCGCCATGCGCCCTGTTTCATGCTGCCCCTCCGTTTGCTGTGGCCCACGCTGACCACCTGGATTTTTGCAAACTGTCTGGGAGGACTAACGCCAACGTGAGCACCCCCGGCTGGGGGGTTGGGTAGCCCCGGCCATCCGCGCCCATCCGCGCCTCGACTCCCATCGGAGTCGAAGATCTGGACAGTATTAGTTAGACGAGCCATACGAAGATGAGGAATGTCGCGTACTTATCAGACACATCTCTGATTGCAGACCGCACACCACTACTGGTTGTGGTGTTGACTCGGACTGTCTGTCGTGTACTTTTGGATGAACGTCGAATAGACCTCATGGTGCGAAACCGGCCCAATGCCTGCCCGATCTGACGCAATCGCCGCAGCCCGCATCACCTCGCCCAATGACGCCTCGTTGATCCGCTTAGGCGTGACGCTCTTGAGGAGCTCGTGCGTGATGAGCGCGAACTGATCGCGCAGTCCGCGCTTGATGCGTTCAACGTGCTCGGGCGAAGTTCTCCGCGCTTTGCCGAGGTTCGTGATCGTCTGGAGACTCAATCCCGTCGCATCGCGGATAGTTCGATAGGGCAAGCCCTGTTCCAGCATGGCTTGGACCGTGGCGACTTTCGCCGGGTTTGTTCGCGGCGTATAGACTGCCTGTTCTCCGTCTTCCACCGTCTCACTCATGCCGTCCTCTGTCTGTCTTTTTTTTGCGGGGAAGTCAACTCACCGTCAGGAGCCATCGCTGTAATGACCAGCTTCCCCCACAGGACACAGATCCCATCCTGGACTGTATCCTTTCCAATACTCTTATGATTGATCGAAAGCATGGCATCGATAGCATCTCTCCCCTAAAGGGAGAGAGACAATGCTATCGGTTAGACCTGATATGGTTGCTATCGGTTGATAATGATGACTTCTCAATGACTTAGCTCATGCTATCGGTTGCTATCGGTCTGCTATCGCTGAATCCATGCTATCGGTCATGCTATCGGTTCATCTGGGGCACAATGCCACACTTTGACGCATGGTCAAGAGGTTTACCAGGCTCACTAATGCCTTCTCGAAGAAGATTGATAATCTCCAGCACGCCGTAGCGCTCCATTTTATGCACTACAACTTTTGTCGAATCCACCAATCGCTACGGGTAACACCTGCCATGGAAGCAGGTGTAGCGAATCATGTGTGGAGCTTGGAAGAGATGGCGGGATTAGTGGCGTGATCGGACTAGGCGAGTAATAAAGGCGATCAGTCTATGCGCGAAACTCGGGACAACAGGAATAGATGCCATGAGTTCTCCGCTGTACTCCGCATAGAGAACTCTGTTGAGCCTCGCCCGCGCCTCTTCGGGCGATTTGGCTTTGATGGGCAGATCCCACTTTGCACCATCAAAGTTATATGTGAAGAGGAAGGTTTTGTAATCCATTGGTAACCTGAAAGGGGGTGATTATCCCATGCACTACCGCATGTACAGAGATGCAGCGAATCAGTGGCGCTGGAAACTTGTTGCCGGTAACAACCGAATCATTGCCGATTCGGGTGAGAGCTACTGGAAACAAGACCGATTGCCAGGCCGCGATCAATCTTGTGAAGGGTTCGTCGCAAGCACCGGTATACGAGGTGTAAGCGCTCTCCACAAGCGTCCAGGGGGCAGCGCCAACTGCTCCCTGGACCCAAATCTATCGCACACGCGCAATATAGCCGATTCATTTTGATCTTTTCCACTAGCCCGGACCCTGGGAGTTTGAAAAGTTATTCAAACTGACCCACTACCAAGCGGTGCCGCCGCCTTGTACCCATGCCAAATCTCTGTTAGGATCACCCGTTTTGTTCGTCGGGGATTACCCTCTAGAAAAAGGTCTAGCTTGGTCGGCTTGCTTTGCCATGGCAATACCAGGTCCTCACGGCAATCCCCTATGAACCGATCTTTTTCCGAGCATGGACGCGGCCGTACATGGTTGTTTGTGTTCGCGTTTGCGTTCTTGTTTGTGTCGTATTTGACCGATGTTGTTTACCTCCCCGATTTTACTCCCACGCATTTTGCACAAGAAGCCGAGGATAAGAATTACAACACCGCAGTCGACGGTGGCGTGCTGTTCATCGCGGATCTGTGCGATCAACCACTGATTGACCTGCCTGGGCCCTCGAAGCACCCGCCCGGGAATATTCTCGGTATCCTGGGCAGCGACAAGATCTCTCCTCTTCAGTGTCTCGCTTCCGCTTCCTTGATTTCCCGTCCTCCGCCATCCTTCACGTTTCCTCAAGCTGAACTGTAGCTCGCTACCAAGTGGCGGGGGGCCACCTTTTCGGGGGAGGGATTCATCTGTGCGAAATGTACGGACTGTGAAGATTGAGGTCCGCCCTGTTCACACGGTGGCCGAAGCCGAGGTGTTCTGTGATTTCGATGGCACGATCACCCTCGTTGATGCGACCGATGCCGTGCTGGAATCATTCGCGCTGCCGACCTGGCGGGAATGGGAGGACCGGTGGCTCAGGGGGCAAATCACAAGCCAGGAATGTCTTTCGCGCCAGGTCGAATTGATCCGGGCCGACCGGGATACTGTGATTCGATTTGCCGGAGATCTGCCGATCGATGAAGGGTTCACCTCACTCGCCCGGTGGTGTGGCAAGGCGAACATCCCGCTGACAATTCTCAGCGACGGCCTGGACTTGGTGATTGAAGCCGTCCTGCGCCGTCATGGACTCCTGCACATTCCCGTCTTTTCCAATCACCTCCGCTGGAACGAGAACGGAATTCCTACCCTGTCGTTCCCATTCGCCACCCCGGAGTGCCGAACGGGATCGGGAACGTGCAAATGCGCATTGGCATCCTCTGGGAATCGGGGATCATGCCGAGCCGTCTACATCGGGGACGGCCGATCCGACTACTGCGTCGCGGCAAGAAGCCGGGTCGTATTCGCCAAGGGATCGCTCAAGAATTGGTGCGAGACTCAAGGCATCACCTGTTTCCCGTTCGATACCCTCACCGACGTCACCGGACAGCTTTGTTCAAAAAGGATACTCATTCTATGAAACCACTTCCGATGATCCGACCCAGCGAGCAAGATCTTCGCGAGAAGGAAGCGCAATATTGTTCGTATGGAGACACGGTGCACTATTCGCTGACGCCTAAATTCTTTCACGGGTGCGAAGGCAGTTTTCTCTATGATCGCGAGGACAGGCCCTATCTCGATCTGCAAATGTGGTACTCGGCCGTCAATTTCGGCTACCGCAACAAAGTGATCATTGATGCGCTGAAAACGCAACTTGACCGACTGCCTCAACTGGCCTGCCAGTATCTGCATGAGGAGAAAGTGCTGCTGTCGGAGAAATTGGCGAAAGAATGCGAACGGGCCTTCGGACTGAAAGGCCGGATCCAGTTCAACGTGGGTGGGGCGCAGGCAATCGAGGACTCCATGAAGCTTGTCCGCAATGCGACGGGAAAGAGCCTCTTCATGGCGTTCACCGGCGGCTACCATGGGCGAACCCTGGGGGCTTCCGAGATTACCTCGAGTTACCGGTACCGCCGGCGGTTCGGGCACTTCTCGAATCGGGCGCACTTTGTGCCCTACCCCTACTGTTATCGGTGCCCCTACGGCAAGAAGCTCGAGACGTGCGACTACTATTGCGTCAATCAGGTCGAGCGGCTCTTTGAAACGGAATACAACTCGTTCTGGGATTCGCGAACCAATGAGCCCGAGTTCGTCGCGTTCTATGTCGAACCGGTTCAGGCCACCGGAGGGTACATCATTCCGCCTCCTGAATACCTCTCGCGCCTGCAAAAAATCCTCACAGAACGCAAGATTCTTTTGATCGATGACGAAATTCAGATGGGCTTCTTCCGGACGGGGAAATTCTGGGCAGTCGAGCACTTCGGCGTCCGGCCGGACATCCTGGTCTTCGGTAAAGCGATGACCAACGGGTTGAACCCGATCTCGGGTCTGTGGGCAGAAGAAGCGCTGATTTCGCCTGCCAAGTTTCCGCCGGGATCTACCCATTCCACCTTCTCATCAAATCCGTTGGGAACCGCCGTAGCGCTTGCCACGCTGAACTGGATCGAGCAGCAGCGATACGAGACGACGGTCGCCGAGTCGGGGACGTATTTTTTGCACCAGCTCCAGGGCTTGAAAGCGCGTCATGCCACGATCGGAGATGTGTCCGGGTTAGGGCTGGCGCTTCGCGTTGAGGTCACGAAACCTGACCGTTTCACGCCGGATAAGGCGTTGGCAGACCGGATCTTCGAAGCCGGTCTTGCCGGCGGCATTCCGACATCGCGGGGCCCGATGGGATTGGTGTTGGATATCGGCGGCCACTACAAGAACGTGTTCACGTTGGCACCGGCGCTGGACATCACGAGAGCTGAAATCGATCTCGGCATCGAATTATTGGACCGGCTGTTTACGACCTGCGAGGTCGGGTAATGGCGTCCAAGAATATCGGTCGTCTCGATGACATGATCGGCCGACAACAGACCGATCTGTCATTGAGCAAAGATTCGAATGCATTGGTCTATCTGGTCCACGGTGTGACCGGGACTCCAGTCGAGATGTCGTATCTCGCAGGAAAACTCTTGCGGAAGAACAGATGGGATGTGTATGCGACCACGCTTCCCGGTCACTGCACGAGGATTAAAGACCTCGTGAGGACCACCGAAGAGGATTGGCGCCATCATGTTCAGGCTCAGCTCAACTTCGCACGTGACCGGTATGAGTATGTGTTTGCCGTGGGACTCAGCGCCGGAGCGCTGCTTGCACTCGATGCTTCCAAGTTTGTGCGCCTGGACGGCGTGGGCGTCCTTTCGCCCACGTTTGTCTACGACGGCTGGAATACGCCTTGGTCGCATGCCATTCTGCCCTTGGCCATGAGGTTCGTTCCGCTTCCGCTTCAGCGATTCGTGTTTCACATCGATGGCCCCCCGTTTGGCATCAAAGATAAACGCCTTCAAGCCTCTGTGCGCCAGTCTTATAGCCCAATGGTCATCGTTCGCGACTCGGTGACCGATTGGTGGGGCCGGAAGCGGGCGAAAGCTGGGACCCCAGTCCCTCCCTTCCCCTCCGCCTCCAAGGGCTATCCGATTTTTCCATTGCGGACGCTGACGGAAATCGATCGGTTGATCGTCCGGGTACAGGCGGGGCTCCATGAAGTGACAGCCCCGGCGATCATTCTCCAGGCCCGCGAAGATGATATGACGAGCCCCCGGAATGCCACCCTCGTGTACCATGGGATCTCGTCCAAAGAGAAGGAACTGGTCTTGCTTGACGACTGCTATCACGTCATCACGGTGGACAACAAAAGAGAGGCGGTGCTTGAGTCCCTCTCGGCATTCTTCCAACTTCAGAAGCGATCGAGAGAAGCTTCGGCGCAACGACAGGTGTCCCCATAACTCCGACAAGGAAAAGTTCGTTCGGACGTCACTACTGCGCCTGCAACAGCAACAGATGCTGCTGCGCTCTAAGCTCGATCGTGTCTACGAGGACCGTCTGAGCGATCTGATCTCCGACGAACTGTGGACGACGAAGTCGGCGGAGCTTCAGGAAGAACTTCGGAGAGTACGGACCGAAATGGAGCGTCACGACGGTCGTATCGAACTCGACGTTCGATCGCGGAAGTCTTTCTCCGACCTACATTGAGCCGTTCGACGTGTTCGCGAATGGGAGCAAAACTGGAGATTGGCTCCCCGGGCAGGACTCGAACCTGCGACCAGCCGGTTAACAGCCGGCTGCTCTACCAACTGAGCTACCGGGGAACGCGGGATTCAATCGGAAGAAAGTTGCATTCTAACAAAACTGGCAGGCCGAGTGAACGGTTTTTTGCAAGCGAGTCTTTCAGCGCAATGGGGAAGACCCTCCGGCCTTGGGGTTGACGTACTAGATCATCCGGAGCGAAGCTTCCGACTAGGGCCATCAAACGTCGAAGTCTTCGGTTTCATCCTCGTCCGTGGACGCGTCTGTGTTCCCTTCCGCCAGAGCGGCGTAATGTCTAGCCCATGTCAGGTAGAGATTGCCGCTGTCCCGCATGGTGTTGGCGGCCTTCATCAACTTCTCCACGAGCTCGGGGTCTTTGCCGGTCGCTTGAATCACGGCTGCACGGCGCTCGATCGCCATGGGATACTCATTGATCAGACCCGCGATTTCACGCAGCAGCTCATCGATGACGTTGTCTTCGTTGTCGTCTTTCATCTGCATGGCGCGACCCCGCGATCAATAAAAAACCCCATAGCGGGAACGCTATGGGGTTTCTCGAACTGAAGCCATCTCGCCTAGCCCTGATAGGCTTGCCCCAACGCTGCCGATTCGCCTTTTCTTGACAGAAGCTGTCCCGTCGCGCTCACGGCCTGCATGACGATTGCCTCGTGCTTGGCGGCATTGCAGACGACCACACAGAGCTCGCAGCCTTTGCAGCGATCAATGTTGACTTCGGCGACCATCTTGCCGACGTTCAAGTCAAGGCAGTTGGCCTCAGGGCAATACATAATGCAGAGACGGCAGCCCTTCTTGGCCGTACACTTCTCATCGATGACTTGCGCGACGTTATACATGCGTTGTGGTTCCTTTTCTTATGCGGCGACGGCCGGATTGCCAACCCGCAACTCCACCTTGTTCTTCTCCGCCCACTCGCTCGCGATCTCATAGGCCCGTTTCACCGTCGCGAGATTTTTCTGCAAGAGCATCTCTTTCTTCGCGAATTTCTTCTTGATCGCTTCGTCCAGCGATGCCGTGCCGCCCGAAGCGACGAATTTCTTGCCGAACCGCTCCTGCAATGCGCCGTCCAACGCTTCCAGCGACACACATTTCGTGATTCCGGCGACTGACCCGATCATCGTCATGTTCGTCGAGAGTTCGGTGCCGGCGATCTCGATCGCCAGTTCCGTTCCGGCGATGTAGAACACGGCTACGTTGAGGTCTCTGAGCCGTTGGACGTCTTCTTCCGCCAGCAGGGATTGACCCGAATTGATGATCACGACCCCGCCTTCCTTGATGCCGGAGTAAAACGGCATCGTATAGCTCTTCCCCATCGTGATGACCTGAGGATGAAAGACCTCGATGACGTCGGGAAAGACCAACTCTCCCCGGTCATAGATGCGCTCAATCCCGATCCGGCAATAGCTCTCCGCGGGTGCCATCCGCTTCTCCGCGCCGAAAAACGGGTTCGAAATCGAGAACCGGCCGTCCCGGTTGGCAGCCATTGCCATGACATGTGCCGCCGTGACGGCACCCTGTCCACCCAAGCCCGACATCCGGATATTCAGTCTCTTCTTGATCATGTCGATCCTCCGGGTTGATTAGGCCTGAGCCTGTCCCGCCAACTGCTTCGCGGCCGCCTTCCGCTCCTTCTCCTTGGCCGCGAGTTCGGCCAACAATTGCTTGGCCGGCTCGCTGATGTATTCCTTGTACGCGAAACGCTCGGTGGGCTTTTCCGAATCCCGCATTTCCTGGAGGCCTTCCATGCTATTCTTGCCGATCTCGAGGATGCAGGGGGTATAAAGCTGCAGATACGTGGGGCCGATTTCGCGAGCGACGTGGACCGCGTTGCGAATGACCTTTTCCACCACTGACGGCTTGCTGACCGTGCAGTTGACGACATAGTGACAGCCCGACTCCCTGGCGATTTCCGGCAAACGAACTTTGTCGAACAGTTTGCCGACCGGCGCCATCTTGGCGACGAAACCCTTCTGCATGAGCCCGCTCTCCTGTCCGCCGGTGTTGGCGTAGAGCTCGTTGTCGAAGCAGATCGTCGTAAACTTTTCCTGGCGGAACCACGCCTGCAACGTCATGTCGAGGCCGATGTCCACCGTGGCCCCGTCGCCGGCGAGGACTACGACGTCCTTCACGCGGTCCGGGAAGCGCACGCTGAGGGCGCGCTTGAGCCCCGACGCGATTGCATTCTGATTGCCGAACAGAGAGTGAATGTTATGCACGGCCACCATGGGGAACACCAGGCTGGTGCAGCCGGTCGAGCCGACCATGACGGTGTCTTCGGGGTTCGGAAGTGAAGCCAGGATGTACCGGAATGCCATCGACTCCGGACAGCCGGCGCAGAGAGAATGTTGCTCGATGAGTTCTTTCGATGTTCCTATGTCCTTCCATCCTCGGTCTTCCTTGCCGTAGGTGGCGCTCTTGACGAGATCCTGATAGTCCGACGGCATGATGTCGTAGAGCGCTTCCGATATTTTGATCCGTTCCTTGCTCATGAGGCCTCCTTCATTCTGAGGAAGGCTAAGGCTCAGGCTGAGGTTGAGTTGATGCCGAACAGCGGTTCGTCTCTTCCCAGGACCTTAGCCTCAACCTGAACCTTACATTACATTCAATCAGCTCCCACGACCGGCCAGCGAGAATGTCTTCATCCCGAGGGCCGTCTTGATCTCGGACACGATGATTTCCGGCGGCATCGTCATGCCTCCGCACACATGCGGGCCGGCATGGACCCGATGATGGTTGGGAATCGTCGCACGAATCTCCTTTGCCAACCATCCGGTGACGTTGAACTCGGGCACGAAGATATGCTTGGCATTCTTCGTGGCTTCCCGGATTTCTTCCTCAGGCCAGGGCCGGAGCGTCTTGACTTTGACCAGCCCGCAGCGGACGCCTTCGTCCTCCAGCAAGCGGATCGCTTCACGACCTTGCGAGACCGCGGTGCCCGACGCAACGATGAGGATGTCGGCGTCGACGTTTTCCGTGTCGACCAAACCATTCAGCCAGTGAATCGTATGCTTCCGTGATCGCTCGACGGCGGCCCAAATTTCCTGCTGCCAGGATGCGTGGGTGGCGTAGCTGATGTAATTGCTCTTCATTACGAACGGATCGCGCATCATGCGTACAGGCGGGCATTCCATGTCCATGCAGGGTACAGGAGAACGGTAGGGATCATACGGCGGTAGACACATGTCGGTCGGGGTCAAATTGACGACGTCTTTGGTATGCGTCACGAAAAATCCATCGCAGCAGAGCGCGAGCGGCAGATGGACATCCGGCTCTTCGGAAACCATGTACCCTTTGAGGATCCAATCGAAGAAATCCTGCGCCGTCTCGGCATGCCAGACCAACATGCCGGTATTGAGCAAGTAGGAGATCTCCAACGTGTCGGGCTGAATCGAGAGAGGGGAATTGATGCCGCGGCAGGTGACGATCATCTGGATCGGCAAGCGGGCGCCGGCCCACATCGGAAAGTTCTCCATGGCGCGCATCGTGCCTGGTCCCGCCGTTGTCGTGAAGACACGGGCTCCTCCGAATGCCGCTCCGGCGCATTGCGACATCACGGCGAATTCGCTCTCGCCACGGAAATAATCGCCGACATAACCTTCGGCGAACAGCTCTCCGATCAATGCAGCCGCTTCGCTTTGCGGTGTGATCGGGTAGGCGATCATGACGTCACAGCTCGCACGGCGGATCGCTTCTTTGATGACTTCGCTGCCGGTGTAGAAGGATGGAGTCCGTGGGGCCTCATGCAGCATCTTCCAAGGATCCGTGAACGTCTGGCCCTTTTTGTTTTGCGTGCCGATGACTGACTTTGTTTCCGCCATGGATCCAGCCTCCTTTCACTGCAACCGGACGTCCTTCAGCTTGCCGCGCCGTTCTTGCTGAGCCGCGGCTGTACGGTTCCTTTGAGTTTCTTCACCCAATCAGCGAGCGTCGTAATTTTTTCGACCGAAGCATCCCGGAACGAGAGCATGGCATCCTCGTGGCCGGCCTGCGCGCACATCGCAATCGTGTAGCACGATGTTCCGCCCCGGATGATTTTCAGCGACAAATTGGCTTGATGACAGTGAACGCCGACGAACATGCAGCAGTCGATCTTGTTGTGCCAGATCGTCAAATTGGGATGGTTGGGATTGATTTCGATTTCCGGGTTGATCTTGGGATATTTCGGGCGGTAGTCCGGCATGGGAATGAGCATCGGCTTCTGGCCGGGCTGGACGCAGTCTTTCAACGTATTGAACAAGTGTCGGATGGCGGTGGCTTTCTTCGCCGCCTTTTCATTCCAGGCCCAAAGAACGAGGGGGCCAGGGAAAATGGTCGGCACTTTGGCCATCAAAAATTGGCGGGCGGCTTCTTCGTACGCCTTTTCCTCGGAAACGATGACGCCGTTGATGTGGGCTTGGCCGGGGTTCGGCAAGTACACGCCCATGGAGGCTGCGGCGGGCGGAAGGAAATGTTCGGGACCCGGCAACACACGATATTGACTCATTACGACGTACACTCCGCGTAAGGGTTAGCGATGAGAGAAATGCCAATTTTTCAAAGGGCTCGGCCAGTTCACACTCTAAGCTTTTTACAGGATATCTGCAACCTCGCAGAAGGCCCACGGGTGAGAAATTTTGGGCTATAAACCAGCCCAGAAGTAGGCCTATCGTCCTAAACTCCCTCGGCTCAGGACGGTCGGATCCCTGATGCATTATAGGGATGCTAGTTTTCGGAAGTCAAACCGGCGATTGAAGAAAATGAGAGGCGGATGCCACGGCCTTCTATTCTTCAAGCCGTTGAAAACTAGAGGATCGCACTGAATTGGTTCAGGGAAGTTGTTCGCAGGCTGGAACTGAACCAAGCACGCAGGCTCGCTCGAAATCGTCCTTGGCGAGGCGTCCCTGTAGCCTGCTCAAGTATATTTTCCCACGAGTCAGTAGAGCGCCGGTATTTGTCGGATCGACTCGAATGACGGTCGAAAGATCGTCGATCGCTTGCTCCGGCCGGTTCAACTTCAGGAGGATGTCGCTGCGCAGCAGGTACGCCTCTTTTTGATAGGCGACCCAGCTTTCTGGAGTCTGTGCATCGAGAAGTTTTTTCAGTGTCGCGAGGGCTTGGTGAAGATGCTTGGCGTTGGCTTGGCGGCGGGCCTGGTTTGTGTAAACTCCGATCAGTCGCTGACGGGCAATGTCGAAGAAGGGGTCCAGTGCGAGGGCTTGTTCGTATGAGATAGCTGCCTCGTCCATTTGCTTCAGCCAGGATTGCACGTCACCCTTCCCAACCCAGCCCCACGCGTTTTTCGGGTCGAGCTGCACCGCCCGATCGAAGTCGCTTCTCGCTCGTTGAAGATCTTCATGGTAGTCCTCCGGCTTGTGATGCTGAGCGAAGGCGAGAGAAACCAAGCGAAGATAGCTTTGGCCTCGAATAAGCCACGGCTCGATCGAGTGGTCGTCGAGGGCCATGGCTTCTGAGGCGAGATGAATTTTCTCTCGAAGATCCGAAGTCTGCATAGCGCTCGACACCAACGCTTTGGCTCGTTGAGCTGGCTCCGATTTTCCTTCCGGGTCGATCGTCAGCATGCGAACGCCAACCGGCTGCTGGTGCAATTCCTTCAATTTGGCCCGCAACTGTTGGTTCTCCTGTTGCAACTCGCGAAAATGCTGCGTCAGGCGGGCTTCGGCTTGCAGGCGTCGAACCGCTTCGCTGAGCCCGTTCAGGTCGACGATGGCCCGAATGCGGATGAAAAAGACCGGCCGATCCCGTTCGAAGGAGCGCCGCGCCTCGAGGATCTCCGTTTCCGTGATTGCGGCGGCGATGGTTCGAATTTCAAGCGCGCTCGTCTGAACATTTTCCCGTTGGGAATCGCGCTCGAGATCCAGGAAAGTCGCCTCCAAATAAATTCCTGCTTCTTCCACCGCTTTCCGTTGAGCGCGCCGCAAGACCTTTTCCTCCGCGGCGCTCAGCGTGTCTCCGTCGGCCATCGTATACGAAGCTTCTGCGATGACTGTTTTAGTCGAAGCGGCAGTGCCGAAATTGTTCAGTGTGAATGGAGAAAAGCAGGCGAGCGCAAGGAGGATGAGGGTGCGGCCATGCGTCACTCTCATGGAGCAACTATAGCGCTCGATCTGAAAACCGGCAATGAAACGGATCCAGACTGTGAGAAGTGTCTGCAGCCCGGAGGGCTTTTAGGGGGTTTGGGGGAACACCTGGGTAAAGGGATGGACTTCGACCCTCTCGAAAACCCCGTTGACAGTATACGGGTCCTCTTGTGCAAATCGCCGGGCCTCTTCAAGAGAATCGGCCTCGATCACAATAAGACTGCCTGTCTTATCGGTCAGTGGACCGGCGAGAACCACCCGGCCTTGACGATCGAGAGGCTCCATGTTGGCCAGATGCGCCGCGCGATAGATTTTTCGCTTCGCTTCACCGTCGGGCCCGTCGAATCCAAGGATGACGAACTTCATGAGAGAGGCATTGAAACCAACAGTCAGCAACTTTCGAGTGGACAGCGGTCCTTGTACCCGGTCGTGGTTTCATGCCACCAGCGGATTTCCTGCTCTCCTCGCTTCCAGCAAAGAAATACAACGCGGCCGTCCCGTAGATAGGGGAAGTCACAGAGGCCGAGGTCTAGATCTTTCACCAGAACGCCCAAGTCTTGAATGGCTTTCACCTGAGCGGTGAGCTGCTGTAGGCTTTCAATATACAAAGAACCAAAACGACTGCCGCCTCCATACTCCGCGCGCTCGCTCGCTTTTCGAATGTCGTCTCTCGTCCGCAACAACGTTTCTTTCGCTTGCTTGACGGCGGTGAGGCGTGAATTCAGTTGTGGAATGAGGCTGTTTGCCTCCGCGAGGGTAAACAGCCGTTCGTGCTGCTCCTGATCGTCGCTGTGAGCCATGACTTCTTTCATGTAGCATACCGCCAAACCATGCCGCAACAGATCGTCCGCCGGTCATCCGAGGTATGACGCCGGCTCTTGGCTGGCTGCGTGCTGCGAAACGCGACGGCGCTTTGGCGGTATCTCTGTTGACAATCGCCGGCTTGGGGGGTATGCTGTCGACTAGCATTTCAGATAGTCTACGGATTCTCCACACACAGACTTCCGGGGCGTCTCTCGAACACGCTGCCACGCTGCATGGGTTGCTGAGTCAAAGCGGATGAGTTCGGGGGCTGATTTCAGCTTGCAGTGACATCATCGAATCGAAGACGAGTCAGTCCTTCGCGGGATAATCCTCTCTAGCTAAGGCACAATCGCCAAATCATTGATCGAATCGTCGTCGCATCGTTTGAATGTCATCACGGTCAGGATCGCCGGGTTGAAGGTGAGCGCTAAGCGAAAGGCTTGAGGGGATATCTATGGCACAAACCAAGGGAGAAGTTATGCATCTTGCCGAATTGAAGCAGAAGACGATTGCCGACCTCAATGACGTCGCCCGCGATCTGAAGATCGAAGGTGCGGCGAACCTGCGCAAACAAGAGCTGATTTTTGCCATCCTCCAGGCGCAGACGGAGAAGAACGGCGTGGTCTTCGGTGAGGGTGTGTTGGAGACGCTGCCCGACGGGTTCGGTTTTCTGCGGGCACCCGACTCCAATTATCTCCCGGGCCCAGATGACATTTATATCTCCCCCTCGCAGATCCGTCGCTTTAACCTCCGCACCGGGGACATCGTATCCGGGCAGATCAGACCGCCCAAAGAGAGCGAGCGCTACTTTGCGCTGCTCAAAGTGGAAAAGGTCAATTATGAGGACCCCGAAGTCGCACGCGACAAGATCTTATTCGACAACCTGACGCCCCTCTATCCCGAAGAGCGGATCAATCTCGAATTCGACCGGGAGGAGTATTGCACGCGGGTCATGGACCTCATCACTCCCATTGGCAAGGGACAGCGAGGGTTGATCGTCGCTGCGCCGCGGACCGGGAAGACAATGCTGCTTCAGGCCATTGCCCGCGCCATTCTCAAGAACCACAAAGAGGTCACGCTGATCGTCCTCCTGATCGACGAACGCCCGGAGGAGGTCACGGACTGGCAGCGGCAGGTAAAGGCGGAGGTAATCAGCTCGACGTTCGACGAGCCGGCGCAGCGCCATGCTCAAGTAGCGGAAATGGTGCTTGAGAAGGCCAAACGGCTGGTCGAGCACAAGAAGGACGTGGTCATCCTTCTCGACAGTATTACCCGCCTGGCTCGGGCGTACAACACGATCGCACCCCCAAGCGGCAAGGTGCTTTCGGGCGGCCTGGACTCCAACGCCCTGCAGCGACCAAAGCGGTTCTTTGGAGCTGCCCGTAACATCGAGAACGGGGGAAGCTTGACCATCATGGCGACGGCGCTGGTCGATACCGGGAGCCGGATGGACGATGTGATTTTCGAGGAATTCAAGGGAACCGGCAATATGGAAGTCCATCTCGATCGCCGCCTTGCGGACAAGCGGATCTTCCCCGCGATCGATATCAGCCAGTCCGGCACCCGAAAAGAGGAACTCCTCGTGGACAAGGATCGGCTCAATAAGATGTGGATTCTCCGCAAAGTCCTAAGCCCGCTGGGCACCATGGAAGCCATGGAATTCCTGATGGATAAGGTCCAGGGCACCAAGACCAACCAGGAATTTCTGCAGTCGATGAACCGGTGACGCAGACTTGTAACTGGATGACCGGACGCGGTAAATTGTCGCGCCTTCGGTGCGCCAAATGGTGCCCGATGTACTGAGGAGTATAAACCATGAAAAAAGGCATTCATCCCTTGTACCGGGAAGCGACGGTACATTGCGCCTGCGGCAACAAATACAAGACCCGATCGACTGTCGGCGACATCAACGTCGACATCTGTTCGAATTGCCACCCTTTCTTTACGGGAACTCAAAAAATCGTCGACACCGAAGGACGCGTCGAGCGATTCAAGAAGAAGTACGCGAAGAAGGGCAAGTAGCGATTCCTGCCCGCATAGAAGAGATCCTGCTTCGCTCGTGGCAGGGTCTCTTCTTTTTTTGTGCCCAGTTTACGGGAGGGCGAAGGGGATTCTCGCATCGTGGACGTCTCATTGTTGAAAAAATGGGAAGGACTGGCCAGCCGTTACGATGAGCTGACGGCGCAGCTCATGGATCCGTCCGTGATCAGTCAGCCTTCATTGCTGGTGAAGACGAGCAAGGAGCGGACGGAGATCGAGCCGGTGGCCCAACTCTTCCATCGCTATCAGGATGTCGCCAGACAGCTTGAAGAAGCGGCCCACCTGCTTGCCGACCCGAATGCCGAGACGGAACTGCGTTCGTTGGCCGTCGAGGAGACTGCTCGTCTGGAAGCGGAACGAGATGATCTCGAGGCGAGGGTCCTCGAGCACTTGACCCCGAAGGACCCGCGCGACGAGAAGAATGTGTTTCTTGAAATCAGAGCGGGAACAGGCGGCGATGAGGCGGCGTTGTTTGCCGGCGACTTGTTCAGGATGTACGTCAAGTTCGCAGAGCAGCATGGCCTCAAAGTCGAAATCGTGGAGGCGTCTGAGACCGGCAGAGGCGGGTACAAAACGGTCATAGCCCTGATCGAGGGCAAGGGCGGGTATGGGCTTTTCAAGTACGAAAGCGGCGTCCACCGGGTGCAACGAGTCCCCGTGACCGAAGCGGCGGGGCGAATCCATACCTCCACGGTGACGGTTGCAGTCATGCCGGAAGTCGACGAAGTGGACGTCCAGATCGATCCCAAGGATCTCCGCATCGATACCTTCTGTTCGTCGGGAGCCGGCGGCCAAAGCGTCAATACGACTTACTCCGCCGTGCGGATCACGCATCTTCCGACCGGAGTCGTGGTGTCATGCCAGGACGAGCGATCGCAACTGAAAAACCGTAACAAAGCGATGCGGACTCTCCGTGCGAGGATCGTGGAAGCGGAGCGGGAAAAGCAGGAGGCGGAAATCGCGCAAAGCCGCAAAGCGCAGGTCGGGACCGGCGAGCGAAGCGAAAAAATCCGTACGTACAATTTTCCTCAGAACCGCGTCACTGATCATCGGATCGGCCTCACATTACACCGGCTCGAACAGGTGCTGGCCGGGGATATGGATGAGCTGGTCGAAGCGTTACGGGCACAACGAGACCACGCCGCCGTGGAGGCCTCGTGAAGGAGGCGGCAACCGAGCTCAGAACCATCCGCTCGATTTCGGCCGACATGCGGCGGACCCTCCGCGCAGCCGGGATCGAATCGGTCGATCAGGAATCCATCTGGCTGCTCGGACACGCGCTACACCTGTCCGCCTTGCAACAGAGTCTCCATCCGGAGCGAGTCCTCACCGATTCTGAATGGGAGAAGGCGCGTTCCCTGACGGGGCGGCGTGCGGCTCGCGAGCCGTTGCAATACATTCTCGGTAGTCAGGAATTCTATGGTTTGGAGTTCGAAGTGGACCCCACGGTGCTGATCCCGCGCCCGGAGACCCAGTTATTGCCGAAGGCCGTGATTCGGAGGCTTCCGCCCCGGGACAGGTATCTCATCCTGGATGTTGGAACGGGGTCCGGCTGCCTGGCGATCATACTCGCTCGCGCAATCCCTCATGCGACGATACTGGCGACCGATATTTCGACGGCCGCACTACAAACCGCCCGGAAGAATGCCCGGCGGCATGGAGTCGACTCGGGCGTGAAGTGGCTCCAGGGAGACCTCCTCGAACCGGTAGCCGGAATGAACTTGGAGGGCAAGGTGGATGCGATCGTTTCGAACCCACCCTATATATCGGAATCCGAGTGGCAGACGCTTCAACCCGAAGTGAGGCTGTATGAGCCTCGGACGGCGTTGGTGGCCGGTCCTGACGGCACGGAAATGCATGAGAGATTACTTGAGGCAGTCCCGAACTATTTGCGTCCCGGCGGATTCTTGGTGATGGAACTCGGACAAGGCCAAAGCGCGCGGCTCCAAAAAGCAATCTATAGGAATGGGGCCTACCAGTCGGCCGAAATCATTTGCGATGATGCCGGAATTGATCGCATTGTGATCGCTGACCGGGCCAGGACCGACGTGCGTGGATAAGCATGGATAAGATCGTCATCACCGGCGGCAAGCCGCTTCGGGGCAAAGTCAAGATCAGCGGGGCCAAGAATTCCGCATTGCCGATTCTCGCCTCCACGATTCTTGGCGGGGCTGAGTGCACCATCACCAATGTGCCCCGCGTCGTCGATGTCGTGACGATGGGAAAGCTGCTCGGGATTCTCGGCGCCGCGATTACCCATGAAGGGAATCGAGCGATCGTCAAGGCCGACGTCATTCACTCCACCCAAGCACCGTACGAGCTTGTCAAGACCATGCGGGCGTCAGTCTTGGTACTCGGTCCGCTCCTCGCCCGTTGGGGCGAGGCGACGGTCTCTTTGCCGGGCGGCTGTGCGATCGGCTCGCGTCCCGTGAACCTTCACTTGGCGGGTCTCGCCAAGCTGGGTGCCGACGTCTCCATCGAGCACGGGTACATCAGGGCCACTGCCAAGCGGCTGAAAGGCGCATCCATCTATTGTGATGTCCCCACCGTGACGGGGACGGAAAATTTGATGATGGCGGCCTCATTGGCTCATGGGACGACGGTCATCGAGAATGCCGCCAAAGAACCGGAAATCGTCGATTTGGCCAACTTCCTGATCAAGCGTGGAGCCCGGATCGCCGGGGCGGGGACGGATATTCTTACGGTTGAAGGAGTCCGCGAGCTGCGCGGCAGCGACCACGAAGTCATTCCGGACCGCATCGAGGCCGGCACGTATCTCGTGGCCGGCGCCATCACCCGAGGCTGCGTTTCCGTGCATCAGTGCTGCCCCGACCACTTGGAGCCGCTCCTCACCAAGCTGCGGGAAGCGGGCGCGGAGATCCGGATCGAGAAGGAAACAGTTCATTTGAACGCCAGTGGCCGGGGTCGGCTCAAGGGCGTCGACGTGCGTACGTTGCCGTTCCCCGGGTTTCCGACCGACATGCAGGCCCAGATGGCGGCCCTCATGTCCGTGGCGCACGGAACGAGCGTGATCGCGGAGACCGTCTTCGAGAGCCGCTTCATGCATGTCGAAGAATTGAGACGCATGGGCGCCGATATTCGCGTTGAAGGGAATCGGCTCCTCATCACCGGACGTGACCGATTGACGGGAGCCCCGGTTATGGCTTCGGATCTCCGCGCGAGCGCCGGTCTTGTACTTGCCGGTTTGGCCGCCGACGGCGTGACCGACGTTCTGCGCGTGTACCACCTGGACCGGGGCTACGAAGGCCTGGAAGCCAAATTGCGCGACATTGGAGCCGATATTGAGCGACGGAAAGAATAACGGCGATCCGGCACTGACGATCGCTCTCTGCAAGGGGAAGTTGATCGAGCCGACGCTCGATCTGTTCAAGAGAGCCGGATACGACGGCGAGCGTCTCGCCACCGACAGTCGCAGGCTGGTGTTTGCCCGCCCGGATCTCGGGATGACCTTTCTGATCGTGAGGCCGAGCGACGTGCCGACGTACGTCGAATACGGTGCCGCGGACATCGGCGTGGTCGGCAAAGACGTCTTATTGGAACAGGACAGCGACGTCTGTGAGCCGTTGGATTTAGGCTTTGGAGCGTGTAGAATTGCGGTCGCCGCGCTACGCGGTCAGGAATCCCGCGACCGGCTCTCCTCGAAAATCCGTGTCGCGACGAAGTACCCCCGAATCACCGAACGCTATTTCAACCAGCGGGGCGTGCCGGTGGAAATCATTAAGTTATACGGCTCTATCGAACTCGCCCCCATCGTCGGTCTTGCGGATCGCATCGTCGATTTGGTGGAGACCGGAAGCACACTGAGAGCCCACAATCTCGTCGAGGTGGAATGCATCGCGACGTCCACCGCGCGCCTCATCGTCAACCGTGCCAGCTTGAAACTGAAGCACGGCGCTGTGAGTCGAGTCATTAAGAACCTCCGGGCCGCGATCGAATCGCCGATTCTTGGTAACGGCCGATCCTTGCGCGCGTCCGCGGTCGGGCGGACGGGAAAGCGGGCAACGAGATGAAGATGGTCGCCGCGACCGATCGTGCGTTTGGCCCCGCGCTCAAGAGAGTGACGGAGCGCGCTCGCGTTCAAGGTGCGGCCGTGGAGAAATCCGTGAGGGCCGTACTTCAGGGGTTGGAGCGAGGTGGTGACAAGGCGCTTCTCCGGTATACGAAGCAGTTCGACAAAGTTTCGATGAAGCCTGCTGAGTTGAAAGTGACGCCGGAAGAGATCAAGGAAGCGTACCACCATATCCGAAAGGACGAGGGTGACGCGCTGCGGTTCGCCGCGCAACGCATCACGGCCTTTCATGAGCGGCAACAGACGAAGACCTGGATGTATCAGGACGGCGCGGCGACCTTGGGACAGCTCGTCACCGCGGTCGATGCGGTGGGGGTGTACGTCCCGGGCGGAAAAGCCGTCTATCCGTCCACCGTATTGATGAGCGCCATTCCCGCCAAGGTGGCCGGTGTATCGAGGATCGTCATGTGCACTCCCCCACACAAGGACGGGATCAATCCCTACTTGCTCGTGGCGGCCGACATCGCCGGTGTAACCGAAATCTATCGAGTCGGCGGCGTGCAGGCAATCGGTGCGTTGGCGTTCGGGACGGGCATGATCCCTAAAGTCGATAAGATCGTCGGGCCGGGGAACATCTATGTCGCGACGGCGAAGCGTCTCTTGTACGGGAGCGTGGGTATCGACATGGTGGCCGGGCCCAGCGAACTGCTCGTGGTGGCCGACGACCAAGCCAAACCGGCTCACGTCGCGGCCGATTTGCTCTGCGAGGCCGAGCATGATGAGGATGCGCAGGTCTGGCTCGTGACGACATCCCCGTCGCTCGCCAAGGAAGTCTGCAGACTCCTCGAAACTCAACTGCGCGGATTACAGCGGGAAAAGATCGCCGCCAAATCCATTTCGCGACATTCTATAGCCTTTGTCGTGACGACGATCGAGGAAGCGATTGATGTGGCGAATGAGATTGCGGCCGAGCATCTCACATTGTCGGTCGAGCAACCGTTCGATTACCTGGAGAAAGTCCGCCACGCCGGCGCGCTGTTTTTGGGACGATACACTCCTCCTTCCGTCGCGGACTACATCGCGGGCCCCAATCACGTGTTGCCGACCGGAGGTACGGCACGCTTCTTTTCAGCGTTGTCCATCCATGATTTCAGCAAGATCAGTAACATCGTCCACTATACGAGAGAGGAACTGGGCAAGGTCAAAGACCATCTGGTTCGTCTCGCTTCCATCGAAGGGTTCGACGCGCACGCCAAGTCGGCCCAGAGCAGGTTTTCATGAAAAAAAACGGTGCGGCACCGCGACAGGCTTCACTGCATCGATCCACGAAGGAAACCGACATCCAGGTGGAATGGGTGTTGGATGGGACGGGCCAGTCCAAGGTTCACACCGGCGTCCGTTTCTTCGATCACATGCTCGAGTTGTTGGCCAAACACGGTTTCTTCGACCTCACCGTGCAGGCGCAAGGCGACATCGACATCGACGAGCACCATACCGTCGAAGACGTGGGCATTGTGATGGGGAAGGCGCTGCATCAGGCGCTGGGGGAGAAAGCAGGGATTAAACGGTTCGGTTTTGCCTCTGCGCCGCTCGATGAGACATTGGCTCAGGTCACCGTAGATCTTAGCGGCCGGCCGTTTCTTGTCTATAACGTGGCCTTGCCCGATCGCAAGATTAAGTCATTCGATCTGGGCCTCTTCGAGGATTTCTTCCAAGCCTTTGTGACGCACGGCGGGCTGAACCTGCACGTGAATCTCCTGTACGGCCGTAACCCGCACCACATCATGGAAGCGATCTTCAAGGGCGTCGCGAAGGCGCTCGACCAGGCGACGACGGCTGAGGAACGCTTGGCCGGTAAAGTGCTGTCGACGAAGGGGATGCTGTAATTGTCGGACCTCGCGTCCCGGGGATCGCGCTACGTTTGCGCCAGGACTGTTTTTGTCGTCTTGAAGTGAAGTTTGGCTACTGTTCCCAACCGCTCCGGTCCGTGCTTCTTCACCACCATTTTTGCTGCCAACTCCACGGCCTGCGACGCGCCTTTCGGCAGCGTCGTGCCGATTTCCTCGGACAGCCGCTTTAAACGAATGAGAAATTCCGCGCGAGCGAGGATTGACGCAGCCGCCACGGCCATGTCGGATTCTGCCTTCGTTCGCTGTTCCAGGATGATCCCCCGACCTTTCTGCTGCAGCGCATGGAGAATGTATCGTTCGTCGCCGAACTGATCGGAAATCGCTCGCGGGCATGCGACCCGTTCCAATAGATTCTCGAGCGCCCGAGCATGGCCCCATGCTAACAGTCGATTGAGATTCCGGATTTTTCCGTACAGTTCGTTGTACTTTTGAGGGCCGATTGCCACGACGCTGTGCGGGCAAATGGTTTTAATGTCCGGGGCCATTTCGAGAATTCTTCCATCGGTAATCTTCTTACTATCACGCACCTGCATGAGCCGAAGTTCTGATTCCGTCGTCGCATCGACGAAGACGGCCGCGATGACGAGGGGGCCGAAATAATCCCCTTTACCGGACTCGTCAATACCGATTCGCTCGACCTGATTATGGGACATGAAGTCGGGATGGAAGAGACGCAGTAGAAAATGTGATTGCGGGAAGGTAATCTAGCAGAGCCTTCTGAGCCGGTCAATTTACCCGAGCGCTAGAACGAGAGACGCAGCAAGTGAGGAGGGACATGATGCACAGACGAGCCGCCGTGCCGGCCCGAGGTGTCTGTCTGCTGTTGCTGTTCGGGCTGATGTCGCTTGACGGCTGCGAGACGAATCCCTACACGGGACGACATCAATTACTGATGACATCGGTTTCCGATGAAATGCAGATGGGTACCCAGGCCTACACGCAGGTGAAGAATGATCCAAAGGTCCATTTGTCGCAGGATCCGAAAGAGGTTGAGCCGGTGAAGCGGGTGGCGGCGCGCATCATCGACGCCGCCAAACGGTCAAAGTATGGCGACATGGCACAGCAATTTCAGTGGGAAGTGACGGTCATCAAGGACGACAAGACTGCGAACGCCTTTGCCCTTCCGGGAGGCAAGATCGCGGTCTACACCGGCATTTTCCCGGTCGCGAAAACGGAGGCCGGACTGGCGGCGGTGCTCGGTCATGAAGTGACGCATGCCTTGGCTCGGCACGGCGCTGAGCGGATGAGCCAGGGACAATTGACGAACGCGGCGTTGCAAGTAGTGGGTGCTGCTGCAGGCGCGAGCGGGGTCAATCCCTTGCTGTCTCAAGGCGCTATGGCGGCGCTTGGCGCCGGGGCACAGGTGGGCGTGCTCCTTCCCTTCAGCCGAAAACATGAATCGGAAGCCGACTACATCGGCATCCTACTGGCAGCAGACGCCGGATACGACCCTCGCGAGTCGGTCGCTCTTTGGGAACGAATGGAGCGCATGTCCGGAGGTGGCGGCCCCTCGGAATTTCTTTCGACGCACCCCAGTCACGGGACCCGAATCGAACAACTAAAAAAATGGATGCCGGAAGCCCTGTCGATCTATCAGGCTCGGCAACCGGTGCAGGCGGCGGAACTCCCGTCCCTTAGCCGCTAACGCGCCGCTGTTTTGCGCCGACCCCCTTCGTTCGTTGCCCGAGCCTCCCCGCTATCGTAGGACTGGCACACAACACATCCCATGTCACACTAAGCCCTGATTGCTTGAGTAGAAGTAGAGGCGGTCTATGGTGCTTCGGTACGGAAAACGTGTCGTGGTCGCCTGTCAAGCGATTGTGGCCGGTGACCGATCCGTTTGCGACGCCAGGGTATTGAACATTTCTCTGCCCGGTTGCCTCATCGAATGCCTTCACCGGTTGAAGGTGGGGGACTACGTCCAAGTCCGTTTGTTTCTGCCGGATCATACTTCATCCATGCATATTCCCCTGGCCGCCGTCCGGTGGGCCAATCGAACCCGGTTCGGTCTCGAATTCATTCGATCCTCGGCTGACGATCAGTACCGGCTGAGGAAGTTCGTCAGCAAGAATGCTTTCTCCCTTGGTCGGGCAAAGAAGTGGAAAGACGGCATCACGATTGTCGCGGCAGCCGGCGATTGACGGGTTGAATCCTCCCGTTCGGTTTTCTATACTAAAACCCGCGCGAGGGAGAGGACCGGGTGATCGCCCACTTCGTGGGAGGAAAGTCCGGACTTCACGGGCAGGGCGCTGGGTAACGCCCAGGCGGAGCAATCCGACACCAGCACCACAGAGAACAGACCGCCGATGGCCGCCCGATGGGACCCCATCTTATTCGCGGCGGATCAGGCAAGGGTGAAACGGTGGGGTAAGAGCCCACCGCAGTGGTGGTGACATCACTGGCACGGTAAGCGTCGCCCGATGCAAGGCCAAATAGGAAGACGACCGTCTGTGCTCTCCGAGCACCGGCGACCGGCTGGCCCGGCCGAGGTCTTCGGGTAGGTCGCTAGAGGTTCGAGGCAACTCGAATCCCAGAGAAATGATCACCGGCGCTTGCGAACACATCGCAGGCGTTACAGAATCCGGCTTACAGGTCTTCTCCACCGCGCCCCTCCTTCCCTCTGTGTTTTCATTTCAGCGATGACCAGCGGGGGATCTATTGACCTGTCCATGATGGGATGGTAGGATCTCGCGACCTTTTCCCTTTGATTTTTCAACGCATTCTGAACGACAAGGGGCGAGGCGGTGTATTCTTAGCGAGCGTGACGATTCTCAGACTCTCATCCGAGGCAGGAGCCGCGGAATAGGAGAGGAGGTTCGGTATGAAGCTGACGGGTGCTGAAATCTTCATCGAATGTCTGAAACGCGAAGGCGTGAAGACCATCTTCGCCCTCCCCGGGGGGGTGGTGCTGAAAATCTTCGACATGCTTCATCAACAGAAGGACATCGACGTGATCCTGACCCGTCACGAGCAGGGCGCCGGCCATATGGCGGAGGGCTATGCGAAGGCAACCGGGAAAGCCGGAGTGTGCCTTGTCACGTCGGGACCCGGAATGACCAATGTCATTACCGCCTTGGCCGATGCCTATATGGATTCGGTCCCGCTCGTTTGCTTCAGTGGGCAGGTCCCCACCAGCTTGATCGGCAACGATGCCTTTCAGGAAGCCGACAATGTCGGTCTTAGCCGTCCGTGCACCAAGTACAACTTTCTCGTCAAAGATGTAAATGAGCTCGCGTCGACGATCAAAGAAGCCTTCTACATCGCCACGACCGGGCGTCCCGGGCCCGTCCTTGTCGATATCCCAAAGGACGTGTCGATGGACAAGGCGGAGTTCAATTACCCGAAGTCCGTCTCGATTCGCGGCTACAATCCCACCTACGAGGGCAACAAGTGGCAGATCAAGCAGGCCGCTGAAGCCATCACGAAGGCGAAGAAGCCCATTCTCTATGTCGGCGGTGGCGTGGTCTTTTCCGGTGCCTCGCAGGAGCTGCTGGAATTGGCGGAACTGACCCAGATTCCCGTCGATATGACGTTGATGGGTCTAGGAGCGTTTCCAGGAGAGCATCCGTTGTCCCTGGGCATGATGGGGATGCACGGGACCTATCAGGCCAATATGGCCGTACACTATGCCGATCTCGTGGTCGCCATCGGCGCCCGGTTCGACGACCGGGTCACCGGAAAAGTGTCGGAGTTCTGTCCCTACGCCAAGATCGTCCATATCGATATCGATCCGACTTCCATACGAAAGAACATCCATGTGGACATTCCGATCGTCGGAGACTGCAAGGCCGTCCTCCGCGAGTTGAACCAAATCCTCAGAGCTACGGTGAACGGGGAGCAGAAGGATCTGAGGAAAGCTTGGTGGGACCAAATTCGCGATTGGGAACAGGCCCATCCGATGAAGTATCAGCAGGAGCCAAACGGCCCGATCAAGCCCCAGCACGTCATCAAGCGGCTCTATGAGCTCACGAAAGACCGCGATCCGATCGTGTCGACCGATGTGGGCCAGCATCAGATGTGGGCCGCTCAGTATTTCAAGATGGCGAAGCCCAATCGATGGCTGACATCCGGGGGGCTCGGGACGATGGGATTCGGATTTCCCGCCGCCATGGGCGCGCAGGCCGCCTTTCCGGGCCGCTTGGTCCTCTGTATCGCGGGCGATGGCAGCGTGCAGATGAACATGCAGGAGATGGCGACCGCCGTAGTGAGCAAGCTACCGGTCAAAGTGATCGTCCTGAATAACCGTTTCCACGGAATGGTTCGTCAGTGGCAGGATCTCTTCTACGAAGGCCGTTACGCCTCGAGCTATCTGGACACGACTCCTGACTTCGTTAAGCTCGCCGAAGCGTACGGCGCGGTCGGCCTTCGCGCGCAGAAGGTCGGCGATCTCGATCACGTTCTCAAAGAAGCCCTGACGATAGACAAGCCGGTGATCGTCGATGTTCCGACATTTCCCTATGAGAACGTCTACCCCATGATCCCGGCCGGAGGGTGCAACCACGAGATGATTCTCGAGGACCCGCCTGAGTTGAAACAGAAGCAGTCGGGAGCCGGCAAGCAGGCGCCAGAGGACAAGGACACCATCCTGACCGCATAAGGGACGCAATGAGTGCGGGGTGCTGAGCGTGACTCCATCCTCAGTACTCGGTCCTCGGCGCTGAGAGAATGGAACACATCATTTCAGTCACGGTGGAAAACAAATTCGGTGTGCTGTCCCGCATCGCCGGATTGTTCAGCGGACGGGGATTCAATATCGAGAGCCTGTCCGTCGCTCCGACGCTTGATTCGTCGATGTCGCAGATGACCATCGTGACGTCGGGGGATGACCGGATCATCGAGCAGATCGTGAAGCAGTTGAACAAGCTCATCGACGTCATCAAAGTCGTGGACTTGAATGAGACTGATTTCGTGTCCCGAGAGACGGCGCTGATCAAAGTTCACACCAAACAGGAAGATCGGGCCGAGGCCTTGCGGATCGCCGATATTTTTCGCGCCAACGTCGTCGATTCGACGCCCATGACGTACACGATCGAAGTGACCGGCGACCCCGGGAAGATCCAAGCCATCATCAACCTATTGCAACCCCTCGGTATCAAGGAATTGACCAGAACTGGACGAGTCGCTGTCGCGCGCGAACCTCTTCGTCCCGCGGCCGCGCAGCCCAAGAAACTGGCCCGCGAATAACCGCCGGTCAGTCAACCCCGTCAACGTGCGTGTGTTCTTGAATGAGGAGCCGTTCATGAAGATTTACTACGATAAGGACGCCGATCTTCAGCAAATCAAGAGCAAGACCGTAGCGATCATCGGGTACGGCAGCCAAGGCCATGCTCACGCCTTGAACCTGAAGGAAAGCGGCGTGGCCGTCATCATCGGACTCCGGGAGGGCGGTTCCTGGCGGAAGGCCGAGCAGAGCGGGTTGAAGGTCATGCCTGTCGCCGATGCCGTGAGGGGATCCGATGTCGTGATGGTACTCGCTCCTGACGAGGCCCAGGCATCGATCTACCGCCAAGACATCGCGCCGAATCTCAAGCCGAATGCGTATCTGGCTTTTGGGCACGGGTTTAACATTCATTTTGGTCAAATCGTCCCGCCCGCTTCGATCAACGTGTTCATGGTCGCTCCTAAAGGCCCCGGTCACCTGGTACGATCAGAGTATACGAAGGGAAGCGGAGTGCCGTGCCTGTTGGCGGTCCATCAGGATCCGAGCGGGACGACGAAACACGTCGGGTTGGCCTATGCCAGCGCGATCGGTGGCGGCCGTGCCGGCGTGATCGAAACGAATTTCCGGGAGGAAACCGAAACCGATTTGTTCGGCGAACAGGCGGTCCTGTGCGGCGGCCTCACATCGTTGATACAGGCGGGATTTGAAACCCTCGTGGAGGCCGGCTACTCACCCGAGATGGCCTATTTCGAGTGTTTGCACGAGGTGAAGCTGATCGTCGACTTGATCTACCAGGGCGGCATCGCGAATATGCGCTATTCCATCAGCACCACGGCGAAGTACGGCGATGTCACGCGCGGACCCCGTGTCGTCACGCAGCAAACCAAAGAAGAGATGAAGAAGATTCTCGCGGAAATCCAGGAGGGTCGCTTCGCCAAGGAATGGGTGCTCGAGAATCAGGCCAATCGTCCGGTCTATCACGCGCTGTTGGCGAAAGGTGAAGCACATCCCATTGAAGAGGTCGGCGCACGGCTCCGTGCCATGATGCCGTGGTTGAAGAAGGATCAGTTGGTCGACAAATCCAAGAATTGATAGCATAAGGTCTATCGTGGCGGATCGAGCGATCGGCATCCCGTTCGCCAAAGAAGGAATTCCCTTCATCGGTGCGGCGGCAGGGGCTACACTCCTGGCAGGATCAGTCGGTTGGACCGCGGTAGCGACGGTCACCGGCCTCACGACCCTGTTCGTCTCCTGGTTTTTCCGCAATCCGTCTCGTGTAATTCCACCGGGCCCGAACCTGATCGTCGCGCCAGGAGATGGGAAAGTCATCGCCATCGAAGAGGAGTTTGAGCCGCGGTATCTCAAGGACCGGAGTATCAGGTTGACGATCTTCCTAAACGTCTTTGACGTTCATATCAACCGGATGCCCTGTGACGGGATCGTGGAGGACGTGCAATATCAGCCGGGCCTGTTTATGGTTGCCAGCAATCCTGACGCGACGATCAAGAACGAGCAGAATGCACTGATGATCAGGGCTGCTCAGGGTGCCAAGGTCCTCTGCGTACAAGTCGCCGGCCTCATCGCCAGGCGTATTGTTTGTTGGGTCGCTCCCAAGGAGCGGGCCGTGAGGGGCGAGCGGTTCGGCCTGATTCGGTTCGGCTCCCGCATGGACACGTTTGTCCCGATCGGGTCACTGATTCGGGTTTCGGTGGGCGACAGAGTGAAGGGGGGCGAAACCATTCTAGGGGAATTACGATGAGAGCGACGGGATTGAGGCAATCGTTCGCCAAGGGCGGGAAGCGGCACAAGGCCGCCATGCATCTGATCCCCAACCTCTTTACGACCGGCAACCTGTTTTGCGGCGTCTTTGCCATACTTTCCGTCTTCAACGACAACTACCTGGCGGCCGCGATCGCTATTCTCGTGGCAATGGTCTTCGACGTGCTGGACGGAAAATCGGCGCGTCTGACGAACAGCACGAGCCACTTCGGGCTGGAGTACGACTCGCTGTCCGACGTCGTGTCCTTCGGTGTTGCTCCTGGCCTGCTCATCTACTCTTGGGCGCTTGGGGGGTTGGGGACCTTCGGGATCGCGGTGATGTTCGCCTACGTCGCTATGGGAGCCGTCCGTCTCGCCCGGTTCAATTCAACGGCCGCGCTGGCTGACGGGAAATACTTTACGGGGTTAGCGATTCCGGCTGCGGCAGGAGTCGTCGCTTCTCTTGTGATTTTCGACCACCAGGTGCTTCACATGAGCCCGGAGCTCCGGCCGATCATCGTGCTGCTCATGACGCTGGTTTTGTCGTTCCTGATGGTCAGCACCATCAAGTACCGAAGCTTCAAGGATCTGAAGTTCCGTGGCGGCCGCCATATCACGTACTTGGTCTGGGGGATTCTTGGACTGGTTCTAGTGGCGGCATGGCCTCAAGTTATGCTATTTGTGATCTTCGCCGGCTATGCCGCACTTGGGCCGGTCGAACGTGTGATCGCAATGCTGGGCAAAGTTTCAGGCGCCCAGCAAGTGAAAAAAGAGCAGACGGTCATAGACGGCAAGTAAGGCGACGACGAGGAGTAGTAGGCTTCTGGTCTAATCGAGAGAGCCGGTGGGTGGTGCGAACCGGTATAGGCCACAGCTGAACTCGCCTCCGAGCCAGAATCCGTGAAACGAGAGTAATGGATTCCGCCTCGCCCCCGTCACTGGGCCAAACGAAGGGCATGGGACAGCGTCGATCGTTGTCCCCGGCCGAATCAGGGTGGTACCACGGAGCGCGCGAAGCCTTCGTCCCTGGCGCATAGGGGCGAAGGCTTTTCTTTTTGCAGGCCTGCTGAGAAAGCGTGAGGACCTGAATCTCTGCGGCTTGCCGAGTTGGCGCAGCGTGACGAACACCGGAGGTAGGCATATGACGCGCATGATCAGAATTTTCGACACGACATTACGCGACGGGGAGCAGTCCCCCGGGGCCAGCATGAATGTGGAAGAAAAGGTCATGGTGGCAAAGCAACTGGCGCGTCTCGGCGTAGATATTATCGAAGCCGGCTTTGCCTATAGCTCGCCGGGTGATTTTGAAGCGGTGCGGCGGATCGCTCAAGAGGTGGAAGGGCCGACCATTTGCAGCTTGGCCCGCGCGCGTCCCGAGGACATTGACCGTGCCTGGGAAGCTTTGAAGGGCGCACCCAAGGTCAGGATTCACACGTTTCTCTCGACCTCCGACATCCATTTGAAGCATCAGTTTCGTATGACGCGCGAGGAAGCGAAAAAGCGGGCGGTCGAGATGGTGCGGCGGGCGAAGAGCTATGTCGATGACGTGGAGTTCTCGCCGATG
>DASTSI010000242.1:0-15389 GCA_035760745.1 Nitrospira sp.
CCCGGCTCATGGATCCCCGTTCTCCTGTCCATTCGCGATACCCCGTTCGCAGGCGGCCGCTACTATTCCATCGTCGTGTCGGACTTGCGCGAGCAAAAACGTGAAGAGCGGCTACGGGCCCTGGCCATCCATCTCGAGGAAACGGTCGCCCAACGAACCCAGGAATTGGTCCAGTCGCGGGATCAGCTCCGAGCCCTGGCCGCGAAACTGAATCTGGCGGAGCAACGGGAGCGCAAACGAATCGCGACCGAGCTCCACGACTATCTGCAACAAATGATCGTCCTTGCCAAGCTTCAATTGGCTCAAGGCAGGCGCTCGGCGACGTCGGCTGATTCGTGCCTGGGCGTCATGGCGAAAGTCGATGGGCTGCTCTCCGACGCACTCGCGTACACGCGGACTCTGGTCGCCGAGCTGAGTCCTCCGGTGCTCCACCATCAGGGGCTAGCGGCCGCGCTGAAATGGCTCGGAGAGTACATGCGAAAACACGATCTCGATGTCGCCGTCGCCGTCCCGGACGACGACGGCGTCCATGTGGCTGATGACCATAAGGCTTTATTATTCCAATCCATCCGCGAATTGCTCTTCAATGCCTTGAAGCATGCCGGCACGGAAAAGGCGTCGATTACGATGTCCTGCCTGTCGCAGGCCGTGCGGATAGAAGTCAGCGACGAGGGAAAAGGCTTCGAACCGGACAGGGTTCAGGATGGCTCCCGGTTCGGACTCTTGAGCATCAAGGAGCGCATGAAATCGCTCGGCGGCTGGTTCGATGTCCAATCGGCGCCCGGACAAGGAACGACGTGTATTCTTGAGCTTCCGTTTCTGCCTCAGACGGTCAAGCCCGGCGAACCGCTTACTCCTGCGATGGAGTCCTTGCACGGGGACCACTGGTCGGCAAAGAACGGCAAGATTCGGGTCGTCCTGGCCGATGATCATGCGATGGTCCGCCAAGGGCTGAAAACCATCCTGGCCAGCTATCCGGACCTGGACATTGTCGCCGAAGCATCCGACGGTCTCGAGGCGTTGGGCTCTGTCGAGCAGTATCGTCCCGCGGTGGTCGTTATGGACATCAACATGCCGAACATGAACGGCATCGAGTGCACGTCCCGCATCAAAGCCCGGTATCCCGAAGTCCCGGTCATCGGACTGTCGGTGAACGCCGGCAGCGACAATCTGGAGGCAATGAGAAAAGCCGGGGCCTGCTATTTGATGACCAAGGAAGCCGCCGTGGACGATTTGTACAGCGCCATTCTCAAGGCGGTAAAGCAAGCCGTGTAAGCAATCGATTCCCTTCTCGGACGAACTCGACCCTTCCCGGTAGCTCCCCGCGATGATGAGCGGGCCCGCGCATCCGCCGCTCATTCGTTGACCGGCTCTGTCCCAAGCCCTGCAGCTGACACGACGTGCACACGTTCAGGGCATCTCTTCCCGGCCGACGCCGCAGGGCCGAACAGCGGCCCGCGGCTTGTGCGCGGGCTCCCGAGAATGTGAGGCGACGGGATGTCGGATATTCAGATCTTGCTATTCTGATGTCTTTCAGCAACGATGACAATCCGGGACCTCTATGGTGCCTCGTCGCCCGCGTTACCTGCCGCCGCTCCTCTACGATAAGGATGAGTCCGCCTCGGTGATCCTCCGCGATGGATCGACGGCGATCATCCGGCCGGCCGATCCCGACGATACGGAACTGATGCAAGAATTCGTGGCGCGTCTTTCGCCGGCATGCCGGCACCAACGGTTCTTTTCAGCGGGCGAACCGCCCGCCGAGCTTGTCCGGGCGCTGTGTGACTCTTCCGATCCTCGAGCTCAGCATACGCTCGTGGTCACCCGGATCTCCGATGGCGCTTCCCGGATCATCGCAAGCGGTTCTTATTGGGCCAAGGACCCGCTCGTTGCCGAGATCGCCATGGCCGTGGACGATCACTTTCATCACAACGGCCTCGGGACGCTGCTGTTGGAGCGGCTCGCGTTGTCCGCGGTCCGTCACGGATTCACCCATCTATGGGCCGTGACCCGTGCCGAGAATCGGGCCATGCGAGAGGTGTTCAAGGAGTCGGGATTCACGACCCGTGAGGCCTATGAAAGCGGCGACATCGAAGTCGAACTGTCGCTGACCCCGACCGACACGACGGTCAGACGGGCTGAACTCCGGGAACGGCTTGCCACGATCGCGTCGCTCCGGCCGTTGTTCCACCCGCACACTGTGGCCGTGATCGGAGCATCACGTAATCCGCAGCGCATCGGGTCCCGTCTCCTGGAGGCGATCACGGTCAACGGGTTTCAAGGCTCCGTCTTCCCGGTGAATCCCCATGCGACGGAGATTCGGGGGCTCCGCGCCTATCCCTCGGTGCGGCAGGTCCCTGTCCAGGTGGACCTCGCAGTGATTGCCGTGCCGCGCGACCAGGTGATGGGCGTGGTAGAGGATTGTGCCGCCGGGAATGTCCGCGTGCTCGTCATGGTCACCGCCGGGTTTGCCGAAACGGGCGCGGAGGGGGCCGCTCTTCAAGCGGCATTGCTCCGGAAGGTGCGGGAAAACGGCATGCGGATGATCGGCCCCAATTGCTTTGGCGTTTTGACGACCGATGCCGCCGTCCATCTCAACGCCACCTTTTCGTCCCTGTTTCCACCGACCGGCCGCGTGGCGATGTCTTCGCAGAGCGGAGCCATCGGTCTCGCCACCCTGGCGGGTGCTCGGCATCGTCAGCTGGGAATTTCGTCCTTTGTCAGCGTCGGGAACAAAGCCGATGTGTCGACCAACGATTTGCTCCAATATTGGGAGGAGGACCCCTGCACCGATGTCATCCTCCTCTACCTCGAATCATTCGGCAATCCACGTCGATTCGCGCGGATTGCCCGGCGCGTGGCTCGCCGGAAACCCATCGTAGCCGTCAAAGGCGGACGGAGCAGTTCGGGGCGCCGGGCAGCCGGTTCTCATACCGCCGCGCTTGCCGCCAGCGACGTGGCGGTGGACGCATTGTTGCATCAAGCCGGCGTCATTCGTACGGAGACGCTCGACGACATGTTGGCGGTCGCCGGGGGCCTGGTCCATCAGCCGCTACCGGCGGGCCGTCGCGTCGGCATCATCACCAATGCAGGAGGACCGGCGATCCTTTGTGCCGACGCCTGCGAGGGGGGCGGACTCACTGTTCCGGAATTCTCCACCCGGACGAAATCTGCCCTTCGCGGCATCGTGTCCCCAAACGCGTCGGTGAACAATCCCGTGGATCTGATTGCCTCAGCCACCCCCGAGCAGTATGCCCGCGCCATTGAGACCTTGCTGTGCGCGGATGAAATCGACGCGCTCATCGTGCTCTACGTCTCGATCACCCCGCTAGACACAACCGGGATCGCCGAGGCCATTCAGACGGGCATCGGCCGTGGACGCGAGGCCGGCGCCAAGAGCAAGCCGGTCCTCATCGGCTGGATGGCGGAAGGGGACGCCGATCGTCGATTCTTGGTCTCCGCGGAAACCATTCCTGCCTACCCCTTGCCGGAGACTCCCGCCATGGTCCTCGGGGAGATGGCATCCCATGCCGAGTGGCGGCAGCGTCCTCTCGGGATGGTCGTCGACTTCGACGATCTGAATCTCTCCGCCGCGCGGGAGGTGTGTACCGCCGCTGTCACGCAACGCGGAAACGGCTGGCTCACCACGGAGGAAACGCGGACCGTCTTGAGCGCGATGCAGCTGCCGGTGCAACCGGGCGGCATCGCCCACACCGCCGATCACGCTGGAAAGCTGGCAAAGCACATTGGCTTTCCGGTCGCCGTGAAGCTGGCCTCGCGGCGCATCGTCCATAAAACGGACGTCGGCGGTGTCCGGCTGAATCTCGAGAGCGAACGAGCCGTCCGGGAGGCCTTTGAATCGATCAGAACCGCGCTCGAGGAACGCGGTCAATCGGACGCCATGGAGGGGGTGCTGGTACAGCCGATGATCTCGAGCGGGGTTGAAGTGATGGTCGGCGTGACTCATGACCCCTTGTTTGGCCCGTTGATCGTGTTTGGTCTCGGTGGGATTCACGTGGAGATCCTCGGCGACGTCCAAGTTCGCCTCTCGCCGCTCACGGATCGCGACGCCGCGGATATGATCCGGGAGATCAAAGGCTATCCGCTGCTCACCGGCTATCGCGGCCATCCAGCGGCCGATCTGAGCGCGCTGGAAGAGGTGTTGCTGCGGGTGTCACGTCTCGCCGAGGAAATTCCGGAGATCCAGGAGCTCGACATCAATCCGCTCTTCGCGGGTTCCCCGGGCCAAGGGTGTCGCATCGCGGACGCCCGAATCTATGTGCGGGCCAACGAGGCTCGGGCCGTCTGACGGCTTCCGGTCCGGGCCTGTCGCATTGGCGAAACAGCCCTGTATCCCGTGACGCATGCCGGCGGCAGGATTTGCCAGTCAACCGGATCATGGGCTTTGCGTTCACTAGAGGAGTGAGGAGAGGTCTGTCTTCCTGAGGCCGGAACCGTGAATCCGTGTGTCACTAACAATGGAGGAGCTATGGAGATGCAATGCAGACTGTGGGTACTGGGGGTGATTATCCTCTTGGCGGCGCCGGCGATGGCGCAGACAGTCGGAACGGAAATCCAGCGCAATGCGAATCAGCAGAACCGCATCGAACAGGGCCTCCAATCCGGCCAATTGTCCACCGGCGAAGCGGCCAGGCTTGAAAAGGGCGAGGCTCGCGTCGAAAAGATGGAGTCGAATGCGCTCAAAAACGGGAATCTCTCTCCGCAGGAAGCCGAGCGGATTCAGCGCGCCCAAACTCAAGAATCAGCGGCCATCAATCAACTGAAGCATAATGAGGTCTCGGGCAATCCCGATTCCGCATCGTCGCAACGCATGCAGGCCGATGTGCAGCGGAATGTGAACCAGCAGAACCGTATCGAGCAGGGAGTCCAGTCCGGACAGTTGACGAATAAAGAGACGGGCAATGTGGAAAAGAGACAATCCCGGACCAATCGCGCGGACGCGCGGGCGGGCGCCGACGGCCACGTGGGCGCTCGAGAGCAGGCGCGGATCCAAGCCCGGGAAAACCGGCAGAGCGGCAAAATTTATCGCGACAAGCACAACAACCGCGTTCAGTAACTCCTACCATGCGTGTCATCCATGGTGGCTGCGCGCAGCTCTTACCTCAGAGGAGGCTTCTACCGTGAAGAACGGGACATCTGGAATTCGCCTGATGGCGACCGCGCTCTGCATTGTCGCGGCGCTCACGATTGCGGCCGCGCATGCCAAAGACCAGAGCGGGGTGTTGAAGGCGACTGAAATCATGAAAATGAAGGTCGAAGGCACTGATGGGAAATCCTTGGGCCATATCCGGGACTTGGTCATCGATCCCGAGGAGGGAGACATCGACTATGCCGTGCTTGATTTTGGCGGCATTGCGGGACTCGGAGACAAGTATTTCGCCGTCCCGTGGGAGGCATTGCAGCTCGATCTGGCGAAAAAGAAAATCCTCTTGGACGTGACGAAAAAGGATCTGAAGAAGGCCCCGGGATTCGACAAGAAGCACTGGCCGAACTTCGACGAGCAGAAAGTGATCATTTACGAATTCTACGAGGTCCCGCTCCCGGAAGGTCCAAAAGGCGGGGAGCAGAGCAACTCAGCAAAGTGATCGGCTGTTGAGCTTGATCGACGAATCAGCCTTGACCGGCACATCGCTCAGCGTTCGCCCCCAACTAAAAGACCGCTGAGGTCGCGCGCTCCGCGTTCTCCGGGGTGCAGCGTCCATGCTGAGTTGGCGCGGCAAAGATTGCCGAGCATCTTGCCAAAGCGGCTTGACTGCCGGGTCGGCGTTGACCGGTCCCGGTCCGTTACATGGTGGCGAGAACGAGGCGGAGCAGCCCTGAAAGATTTTCGGTTTGAGCCGATGGCATGAGGCGATTGACCTGCAGATTGTACCCACCCTCCACGGACACCTGCGGTTTCCAATCTCGAACCGGTTCGAGCTGCCAGGCGAGCACGCCCTTTCCACCGATCGTGTCCATGTCGACAAGCCGGTCGCTCGATCGCATCGTCGAGTAACTTCCCACGGCGCTGACGCTCAGCCGCCGGTTCTGTTGGTAATTCATGGCCAGGGAAGCGGAAGGGGAATCCAGTCGCGTGGAGGACCATTCATACTGTTCCACGCGATAGCCGAGCGTGGGTGTGATCGTGAGGGAGCTCAGCGGGTGCAGGGAAGCGGTCACCGTTTGGGATTGCACATGACCGTCCCCCCGAGGATCGGCGGTAAGCCCATAGGCGGATGCCAGTTTGGCATCCCAAAACGTGCCCCCGTAAGACACGGCGGCCTCGACCGACTGTTGATTGGCCTTCTGCGGCGCGACACCGGCAGGGTTCAGCGTGCTGTTCGTGGCGTTCTGTGCGTAAGTCAACTCAAGGCGCGGCCACATGGCCTTGTTCCACGAGACACCCAGCCGGTTGTAGTGTTGTTCGATGCGAGGGCGTGTCGGGTCGGCGTCGACATTGTTCGATTGTTGGCCGAACGTGCTGCGAATGGCCATGGGACCGGTCTTCCACTCGCCCCAGGCCTCTCGTAAATCCTGATCGGATGCCTGTGCAAACGCTTGCCCTGCCTTCCGGTATGTAAGCCCGTAGCGGACCACGCCTGTGGACCCGGTGACTCCCAGCCGCATCATGCGGGTGGCGGATTCGTCGCCGGTGGACATACCTTGGTTGGCGGCAATCTCCGTTTCCGTCGTGAACGCGCCCTTGAGCCACGTCGCGGAGCCGAGAATGCCCTCCGTGCGAGGCCGATCGATCCCGGGTGTCAGCGTCCACACGTTCAACGGCGTGATGGGGGACGCATCGACGGTCGGAGTGACCGTGCCCTGGTAGATGGACGTCTCCGCCGGCTTGGGCTTGGCCTGCCAGACTTCTTCGCCGCCCCAGACGGGACCCGGAGCGAGGAGCACCACACTGAGCAACGCATATCGTGTCAGGTCATGCACGAGGCGATGGTAGCGAAGAACCAGATCGGCTTCAAGAATCCATACGAGAGAAACGTGTAAAATTTTTCTAATTTTTTCCCGGATCCACCACCAGCAGAACCGGCGAGGCCGTCATCGCTCCATGCCGCCCTGTCGCGCCACCTCGCTCGCAAGCGCCACCCAATCGAGGTCCGACTTGCCTTGCGCGACGAGAGACAGCAGGCGGTCGTGAAGAAGGCTCGCAAGCGGCATGGGCAATCTGCTCGCCTCGGCGGTCTGCAAGACCGAATTGATGTCCTTGAGTCCCAGCGACACCCGGAAGCCGACAGGCTGGTCCCGCTTCCGTGCGACCGCGTCACCATAGATCTGATACGCAGGACAGGCAAACAGCGTCTGGCTCAACATCGCCGCGAGCGTGGTCCGGTCCACGCCGTTCTTTTCGGCAAGCGTAAGCGCCTCCGCGAGCGCCTCGATCGCGGACGCCAGAAGAAAGTTTCCCGCGAGTTTCACGACGTTCGCCGCTTCCGGTTGTTCGCCGAAATCGAAGATGCCCTGGCTCAGCGCATGAAGGATCGGCGTCACGCGGTCTTTGGCCGCCCGCGGGCCGGAGACGCAGATCCACAGCTTCCGCCCCGCCGCCGCCTCCGGCCGGCCAAACACCGGGGCAGCGACATACCGGATCCCGTGCCGTTCGTGCTCCTGCGCGAGACGGCGCGCAGTCGCCGGCGTGATCGTGCTCATGGAGAGATGGATGCCGTCCGGTGCCAACCCTTTCACGATGCCTCGCTCACCATCGACCACGCTCTCGACTGCGTGGTCGTCCGCCAACATGGTGATGACGATGCCGCCCGGCTCGGCCGTGTCGCGTGGATCGGACGCCAGCTGTGCGCCTTGCGCGACGAGCGGGGCGGCTTTTTCCGGCGTGCGGTTGAACAGGCGGAGCCGATAGCCGGCAGCGAGCAGGTTCGCCGCCATCGGTGTCCCCATCTTGCCGAGTCCAATGAACCCGATGAGCTGCGTCATGGGACATTCCTTTCGAGCGGCGCCGAGTCGCGTTACGTCTTGTCCTCGCGGGCGCCGATCGCATGGTGTTCGGCGAGGCAACGCTCGAGCCGAGGAACATCGACGTTCGAACGAGCCGGGCTGTGCGGAGGAGCCGCGCGAACATATTGCACCGGCCAAGGAACGGCATGACCCAGCTCGGCCGCCGCTCTCAGCGGCCAGTAGGGATTACGAAGCATCTCGCGCGCGAGCAGCACGAGATCGGCCTGCCCTGTGCGGACGATGTGATCGGCCTGCATCGGGGCGGTAATCAGTCCGACGGCGCCCGTCGGCATGCCGGTGCTGCGGCGGATCTGCTCGGCAAAAGTCGTCTGATAGCCGGGCCCGACGGGAATCACGGCATGCGGCAGGTTGCCGCCTGAAGAACAATCGACCAGATCGACGCCGAGGGGCCGCAGACCGCGGGCCAACTCGATGGACTGGTCCAGGTCCCACCCGCCCTCCGTCCAATCGGTCGCTGAAATCCTGACGAAGAGCGGATAGGCCTCCGGCGACCGGGCTCGCACGGCCGTCACCACCTCACGGAGGAGGCGGGTCCGGTTTTCGAACGATCCGCCGTACCGATCAGCGCGGCGGTTGCTCAACGGCGAAAGAAATTGATGCAGGAGATAGCCGTGCGCGGCGTGGATTTCCAAGACTCGAACCCCCGCCTCGCACGCGCGGCCTGCCGCGGCGGCAAAGGCCGTCACAATCGTCCGGATGCCGTCCTCCGTGAGCGCCCGTGGAACGGCATAGCCCTCGGCGAAGGCGATTGCGCTCGGTGCCACCACCGGCCAGCCGCCTTGCGATTCGGGTATCGCGCCGTGGCCGTCCCAGGGACGATACGTGCTGGCCTTGCGGCCGGCGTGAGCGAGCTGCATGCCCGCGACGGCTCCCTGTTCCTGAACAACGCGCACCACGCGCCTCAATGGCTCGATGTGGTCGTCGCTCCAGATTCCCAAATCGTGCGGACTGATCCGACCCTCGGGCAGAACCGCCGTGGCTTCGGTGAACACCAGGCCGGCTCCGCCAACGGCGCGGCTGCCGAGATGGACGACATGCCAATCGGTCGCGAAGCCCTGCGCGCTCGAATATTGGCACATCGGCGAGACGGCGACGCGATTGGGCAGCGTCACGCCGCGAAGCATGAGCGGGTCAAAAAGATGCGGCATAGTGGTCGGGCTCCTTTATCACCATGCGGTCCTCGAGCATGCGGTTGATCGAGAGGAAGATGAAGCCGTCCGTCTCGCTGGCATGAACGACGCTGATCAATTCGGATTACGCCAAGATGGGCGTCGGCGAGAAACACCGTCGCGCTTCCCGGGGGTCCGAGAAACATCCGCATCGTGGACAGGGATCAGCGTTGTCGGTGGCAAGGCACCTCGCAAACGTGCAGGTGTTCCTAGTTCCTAACAGAATTGGCCTCACCGGGCAAGGCGTTCCCTCACGCGATGAGTGCGCGGCACTTCACGCTTCACCGGCATGCCGGCTCGCGTGCCGTGTCTCATCCGACGGCGCATGCCGTGTCATCCTACCCCTCCACGGACGTCCGCATGGCCCTGATAGGCGGCCGGGATCTCCTTTTGAAAACGCGTGACCGCGCATCCGGTTGTCTGTAGTTCTACGCACCGCTATGACGAACGCCGTTCGTGTCGTATAGTATGACAGCCATGAACGGAGGATGCCGCACGTGTGAAGAGCAGAACAAACGCGGCATCCATGCTCTCGCCGTCTTCCTGCTCGCCGGACATCTGCTGTTCCTCTGGACCAATCCCGTCTCGGCCTATGTTTGGCGTTGCCATAGCCCTCATGGTGACTTCTGGACCACCGCCCCGAAGGAGTCCGACGATTGCAGCGAGTATGACAGCATCTATAATCCCGACGCAGCCCCGCCGATGGCCAAGCAACGCGCCGCCATGGAATTCACGACGCCGGAGCGAGGGACCAAAGACAAGGTGCAGTTCACGCAGCAGGAACTGGACCAGATGCTGGCGCCGATCGCCTTGTATCCCGACCAACTCCTGTCGCAGATCTTCATGGCCTCGACCTATCCCCTGGAAATCGTCGAGGCGGCCCGCTGGGTCAAAGCCCATTCGACGCTTCAAGGCGACCAGGCGGTGAAAGCGACCGAGCAATACAATTGGGAGCCGAGCGTGAAATCCCTCGTGGCATTTCCCAACGTCCTGGCGATGATGGACGAGAAACTCGACTGGACGGAACGGCTGGGCGATGCCTTTCTTTCGCAACAGCCCGAAGTGATGGACACCGTGCAGAACTTGCGTCAACGCGCGTCGGCCAACGGCAACCTCGACTCCACCGATCAGATTCGGATCGACCAGGCCGGCCAGAACATTTCGATCACCTCGCCGGACCCGCAAGTAGTCTATGTTCCCTACTACGATCCGACTGTGATCTATGGACGCTGGTGGTGGCCCGCCTACCCGCCGGTGTTTTGGCGGCCGTGGCCCGGCTACTTCATCGGTCCCGGATTGGGCATCGGGTACGTCTGGGGTCCCGGCATCCGGGTGGGACCCGGTTTCTTCTTCGGCGCCTTCGACTGGCCGCGCCGGCAGGTCAACGTCGTCACGGTCAATAACTTTTACTATCACAATACCGTGACCAGAACCTGGACCCACGACCCTGTCCACCGTCGCGGCGTCTCGTATCGGGAGGCGGGGTTGCGTCAGCAATATGCGCGCGCGCCTGCCTCGTCGCCTGTGCGGCGGGACTTCCGCGGATACTATCCTTCCCGGACCTTTCCCGGGGCCCGTCAGAGTTTCGGAAGTCGCCCCAACGGCCGGGGCAACCTTGCGAACGGTGCGCCGATGGCCGCCCCCTCGGCCGTTCGAGGCGGCGAGCTGAAGCCGCATGCTTTTGAAGGCGTCGGCCACGGAGCGTCGGCCTACAACTTCGGCGGACGCGGCAATGCCAGTGTCCACCGTGGCGGTGGCGGCGGCGGATCTCGTCACGGAGGCGGGGGAGGCCACCACGGCGGCGGCGGGGGCCACCACGGCAGGTGATATGGGTGAAGTCCTTCGTCTGTGTCGGCTTTCGTTCGTCATACTGACGGCCCTCTTATCGATGCCGCGTGCAGCCGCCAGTGACCTCTTCGTGCAAACCGCATTCTCCTCGCCTGAGGAGGGGATGGAGGCATTCGTGGAGGCCATCAAGCTGAACGATCCAGTTGTCTTGCAGACGCTCTTGGGGCCCGAGGGCCCGGAATTGTTCAACTCGGGGGATCCCGCCGCGGATGCGCAATGGCGGAAACTCTTTCTCAAGGCCTATGCCGAGGCCAACAAGGTGGTGTTCGAGGACCAGAACGGTCGGGCGATCTTGAGCGTCGGCCGCGACGCCTGGCCGATGCCCATTCCGCTGATCAAATCGGAGGAGGGCTGGCGTTTCGATTCGCGGCGCGCCGCTGAAGAGATCCTGAACCGTCACATTGGTCGCAATGAGCTGGCCGCCATCCAAGTCTGTCTGGCGATCGCGGAGGCCGAGCGAGAGTACGCGACGAGCGACGCGGACGGCGACGGGGTCCCGGGATTTGCCGCGAGATTTGTCAGCTCGCCCGGCAAGCGGGACGGCTTGTATTGGGAAACACGCGACGACGAGCCGTTGAGCCCGATCGGCCCCTTGCTTGCAGCCGCGGCGGACGAAGAGGCATCCGGTCCGACCTCAGCCGCTCCGTTTCATGGCTATCTGTATCGCATGTTCACCAAGCAAGGTCAGCACGCGCCGGGAGGCGCTTATGACTATTGGGTCAACGGCACACTGCTCGGGGGATTTGCCGTCCTCGCCTATCCGGCCCATTATGGTGTCTCCGGTGTGGTAAGCTTCATGATCAACCAGGACGGGGTCGTCTACCAGAAAGATCTCGGCCCCAATACGGCGGCGCTCGCGGCTGAGATGAGCGAATTCGACCCGGACCCGAGCTGGAGACGGGCGCCGTAAACAATTCCCGACCGTACCCGGCTCACCGCCGCGCGTATCTCGTGCACAGCTTCATGTGACAATCGGCACAGTACAGCGCCACTAACCGGCAACTCTCCAGCTCGAGGTGGCCACGCGCCTGGAGATTGTGCAGCTTGATCAGTCTCCATCCGAGCGGTGCTTCGAGGTTTTCTCTCGTCCGCCAGCACAACTTGCACACGAGCAGCGTCTTGACCGCTCCCATACTGCGATACTGCGTCTCAACTCGCCCGTGGAGCGGCTGGTTCGCTTCCGAGCCGCATGAAGAGAACGCCCTAGAGGCATCTGTTGTGTTGCGGAGCTTGCACGATGCGACGGATGGGACGTTTGGATTCGCCTTGGAGAAACCGGTCGGGCGCCCGCAGCGGTTTCAACAGGCGGTGAAGGAAGGACGCTGCAACGGAAGCGGGGCACAGGGGAACATCGGAAGGCGGAACACGCGGCCGGTGCGATGGCTACGCCGCCCGCTGGGAGGCCCGCTGTCGCTCTTCGGCCGGCGGAAATCGTTGAAGGTCGGAGATCACCAGCGCGAACGCCGCGTAGGCCACGAGCATGAAGAGCCCGACCACAAACAACACGGAAAACAGGATGGTCATCATGGCCGCACCTCTCCGAATCTTCGGGCTTGCCCCTTCCTGGTCGCGTGCTCCGAGCCGTTTGAGCATGCGAGCCGCCGGTTCCCGATGGAGTGCGGACGATCGGATGAGCGTATGGTGGCGGCCCGCACGACCTTCACATCACAGCGGACGATCAGCGCGTCGCCGTTGTGATGCTACAGAAATCTTGGCATCGCCGGCATATCGTCCCATACTGGCAATATCCCTTGCTGAGGTTTCCGCGGGCACCGGCAACCATTGCGGCGAGGGTTTGTGGTAACATCAGCCGCGATGGCGTTCACCCTCTTGAGGCGCGACAGTCCGCTCGCTTCACCGGCCGAACAGCTGAAACAGCTTGCCCAAGCCCGATCGTGTTCTCCCTTCGACGCGCGGCTCGAATTGGCCGGGCTCTTACCGCTCCGCGCCACGGAGATCACGGTGTTTCAAATCAACGTCGGGAAACTCTGCAATCAAACGTGCCGGCATTGCCATGTCGATGCGGGTCCCGACCGTCCGGAGCAGATGACGAGAGAAACGGCGGAGCTCTGCATCAAGGCGCTCGCCCAGACTGACATTCCCACCGTCGATGTGACGGGAGGCGTGCCGGAACTGAATCCGAACTTTCGTTGGATCGTGGAACAGGCGACCAAGCTGGGCCGCCATGTTCTCGACCGGTGCAACCTGACGGTGCTCCTGCTCCCGTCCCAGGCGGACCTGGCCGAATTCCTGGCCGGCCACCGGGTCGAAATCATGGCGTCTCTTCCCTATTACCGGGCGGAGCAAACCGACGCCCAACGAGGAGCAGGCGTGTTCGAGAAATCCATCGAGGCGCTGCGGCGCTTGAACGACTTGGGGTACGGCCGGCCGGACAGCGGGCTGCTTCTTAACCTGGTCTACAACCCCGTGGGGGCCTTTCTTCCTCCCAAACAAGACGCCATCGAGGCGCAGTTTCGAAAGCAGCTGCGCGCGCGGCACGGTGTCGAATTCAATCGCCTGTATACGATCACGAATATGCCGATCAGCCGGTTTTTGGAGTTTCTTTTGGACAGCGGCAACTACGAGGCCTACATGGAGCGGCTGGCGAACGCGTTCAATCCGGCGGCCGCCGCCGGCGTGATGTGCCGGTATACGATCTCGGTCGGCTGGGATGGGAAGCTCTACGATTGCGATTTCAACCAGATGCTGGATCTTCCAGTGGCGGATGGGCCTTTGCACATCCGTGATTTTGATGTCGCACGGCTGCGCCATCGCCGCGTCGAGACCCGCAATCATTGCTACGGCTGCACCGCAGGGTCCGGATCTTCCTGCGGCGGAGCCGTGACAGGCTGAATCGAGTCACACGGGAGAGGCCGGCGGAGGGGGGGCGGTCAATCGCCGTAGTACGAAATCGATCGTTCGGTCACCTCGATCGGCGCTTTTGCGGGCTTCCCCTCTTCGTCGAGGGGAATGATCGGATGGCGCACTGTACGCTTGGTCCAGTTGCCCCGCGCGTCAAACTCATAGGTCGAAACACTCTTACTGTTCAGTGAGGCGTCTCCCGGATGGATGGTTTCTTCCGCCACCGGGTGTCCCCGGTCGTCATAGTGATACGCGGTCGTGGCGAGTAACGCTCCGCGAGGATCGTACTCCAATCGCTCGCTCACCCGGTCTCGCTCGTCGTAGCGGAAAAGCGTGGAGGAGAGGAGCCGGCCGTTTTTATAGTCTCGATGCGTCGAGATCCTTCCGCGCGAATCGTATTCATACAGACGTGCGAGCAGCGCACGGAACTGATACGTCAGGTCCTGCCGCAATGCCCCGGTTTCGTCATAGACATGGACGACGAGCGAGGAAAACGTGCCGCACATGTGATACGCCGCCTCCGCGACGGTCCGGCCCGCCGCATCAACAGCATAGAGCCGCGACAGATACGGCTGGCCGTCCCCTTCGTCGATCGTCTCGCGCGTTCTCCGTCCTTGCGCGTCGAAAGAGAAGTTGATGGTCCGGACTTGCTCGCCCAGGTCCGGCTGACCGGCGGGAGGCGCGGTTCGTATCGTGCGTGTCAGCAGCGCGCCGTTCCGATCGTACAGCTCCGTGGTTGAGGTTCCGTTCGACGTGCTGATGGTCTGGCGAACCGGACCGACCAGATGGTCGCGCCCGCGCGAGGTGGCCTCTCCCGACTTCCCGCCGAACAACGCCAGCGCGCCGCTCAGCACGATGAGGGCCATGATCAGCCAGGGATAGGGGACCCGCCGCGTCATCGTGACATCATCCGTGTACGATCCGGCTGGAAGATCCGATGAAGCGCGACGAGATCAGTTGCGCGCCGCATCCTGCATAGGCCGAGGATAGAACGGTTGAGAGCCAGGACAACGGTCCTTTATGATAGCGTAGCGGCAACGAATCGGGCGACAGGATGAGGAAGAGGGGCTGGTGGGCCACGTAGTGGGAGCCGCGACTCCACACGGTGATCCCCCGGGTCAGCAGTGTCGGCATGGCGGCCACGACGGTCCTTCTCCCGCTCTCAGCGTCCCAGTTCCTGTTCGATACCATACGGAGAATGCAGGGGGCTTGCAATGTCTTCGCGGGAACAAGTCATGACGGCCCGGCAACAGGCTTCGCTCGCGGGCAAGCTGCTCGTGGCCGGTCTGTTCGTGCTCGCCGTCAGTCTCTTCTATTTTTTCGATCTCATGGCCTATCTGTCCCTCGATGTCCTGAAGGCGAACCGCGACGCCTTGTTGGCCTTCGCCGACCAGCATCACCTCTCCGCCGTCGTTCTGTTCATCCTGATCTACATCGTCCAGACCGCGTTCTCGTTGCCCGGGGCGACGCTGATGACCCTGACCGGCGGCTTCCTGTTCGGCACCGTTTGGGCGGCGGTCTACG
>DASTSI010000243.1:0-14398 GCA_035760745.1 Nitrospira sp.
GTCGTGATAGACGCGCTCCCAGGACCGGTCCGGATATTCGCCGAGGGGGTTGCCCACCTCGATGACCGGTTGGAGCGCCGTCAAGGCGAGGACCTTGTCCGCCACCGCCACCGCCGCGACCGTGCCGGCAGTGACTTTCAAAAACTGTCTGCGTGACACAAACATTGGTGTACCTCCCTGCTAATGAAAAAGAACGGAACAGATGCTCTCATCCGACCCGGACGATCCCACCCCCCTTCTCCTGAACGGCAAGCAGTCTCATGCTGACAGAGGAATCGGTCCATTTCGGGGGGATGCAACAGCAAGGAAGTTGCCATCCTCAGAAAAAAGGGAAGGCCGCCTCCAGGATGCTCGCAAGCCTTGGATCCAAAAAGAGAATTATCCATCGTGCCCGCGCCGTGCCCGGGGCTGGAGCGGTTGGTCACCGACGGAACGCGAATAGAGCAATATGCTGCGCGGCGATCCCTCTCATTATGTTTCGGAGAATCAGCGGGTTAGGAATGCATACGAGCATATGCGCTGACGGAAACCATCGATGGCCAGCGGGCAAAGCCGGCGATGCGGTCGCATTTCTTACTGTTCTGTTACCTGGAGCGGACAGGGAATTGCGGTGCGGGGCTGCCGGGAGGAATGGGTGGGAGAACGCCTGCTACCCAAATGACACGGCTCAATCTTCGTCGGGAATATCGCTTCCGAGGAAGCGTTTCATCAAGAGTGAAAAATGCTGTCTGGGGATCGCGCTGCTCTCGGCCGCTTTGGTGATCACGCCTCCATGCGTAGAAAGCTTGGCGCGCAAGTAATTCTTTGTGAATTGCTCGATCGCACGCTCTTTGGCTTCCATGTACGGCAGCGAGGTGAGAGACTCGGAATGCTCGAGGGGATCGGCATCGGAACGCGGAAGCAGCGTTCGAAGGTCTTGCGCCGTGATGACATCACCGGTCGCAAGCATGACGGCGCGTTCGAGCACATTGCGAAGCTCGCGCCCATTTCCCGGCCAAGCATACTCTTGCAGGAAGCGGAGGGCGTCTTCTTCGAAGTGGCAACGCGCCTTTCCCAGTTCGCGGCCGAGCCTCGCGAGCAGGTATCGGCCGATGACCACGATGTCGTCTTTTCGCTCCCGGAGCGGGGGAACTGCGATGCGGACCACCGCCAATCGGTAAAACAAGTCTTTTCGGAAGGTCCCGTCGCGCATGCGGCTTTCAAGATCTCGATTGGTCGCGGCAATAAACCGCATATCCACGCGCCGAACCCTCGTCCCGCCCACCGGCCGCACTTCATTGTCTTCGATGACGCGCAATAATTTCGCCTGGAGGAGCAACGGCAGTTCACCAATCTCGTCAAAAAACACCGTGCCGCCGTTGGCCAGCTCAATCAATCCAGGCTTGTCGGAAATGGCTCCCGTGAAGGCTCCGCGCACGTGGCCGAAGAGCTCGCTTTCCATGACGCCTTCCGGGATCGTGGTGCAGTCGATGACTTGAAAGGTCTTTTGCTGCTCCGGACTCTGCTGGTGTATCGCCCGGGCGATGAGTCCCTTGCCGGTTCCGGTTTCTCCGGTGATGAGCACGGCGGACCGGCTTTGCGCCGCCTCCCGGATCCCGCGCATGACTTGCTCGAAGGACTGGCTCGACCCCACCAGGCTGTGCGCGGCCAACTCTTCCCGTTCCTGTTGCTCATAAATGGCGTGACGCCGGAGGATTTCCGAGATGCGAATCGCTCGATGAAGGCGGACAGTGAGATCCTCCGCGTTGATCGGCTTCACCAGATAGTCGAACGCCCCCCGGCGCATCGCCTCGACCGCCTGGGACACAGCGTTCACCCGTGTGACGACGAGCACGGGGAGATTGGGATCCAGCGTCTGGATGCGGCTGACCAGATCAAGCCCGTTCATGCGGGGCAGCACCATATCGGTCAACACGAGGTCCACCGGCCGTTCAGACAGCAATTGGATCGCGCCCTCCGCATTCGCGCGAACCTCCATCTCGAAATCGCCTCCGAGCGGTTTGAGATCAGCCTGCTCGAGCGCATGCAGCATCAGTTCAATATCGGTGGGATTGTCTTCGACGACGAGGATGGTGAAGGGAACCTTGGCACGCCGTTTCATCGCGCGGACATCGAGGGCGTCAGCTTGGGCCATTACAACGCACCTCCTTACGCCGATTTCGACACGGTGACGGGGTCCGGGACGCCGGATATGTCCTGCGTGCTCGCACCCGGCGTGTCGCTCGCCAGGCCGAGGAAGCAGGGCAGTGTGAAATTGACCGTGCAGCCGGCTCCATCGACATCCTCGATCCACACCTTGCCCCCATACAGCTCCACGATACGCTGGACGATGGCCAACCCGATTCCGCAGCCATCCGCGGCCGACGGCTCCAACCGTACAAACGGTTCGAATACCCGGCTGCGCTGATCGGCCGGGATCCCGATTCCTTCATCGCGAACCGAGAAACGGGCCATGTTCTCTTCCACCCCGGCGCTGATGGCAATAAAGGGGGGGTGTCCCGGGCGCGCGTACTTCAAGGCGTTGGACACGAGATTGTCGAAGATCTGGCGAAGATAGGCGCCGTGGCACGCTACGCGTGGAAGTCCTTGCTCCACCTTGATGGACGCCCGCAGACGCGCGATCTCCCGCGACCGGGCGTCCAGCACGTTCGCGATGACGCCGGCGGGCTCGACGGTGGTCACCGACCCATGGCCGATGCCCACCCGGGCCACCTCGAGCAGTCCCTCCACGCGCCGGACCAGCTCTCGCCCGTTGTCCCGGATGAGATCGAGCCAGCGCGTCGTCTTTTCATCCAACCGGCCGGCGCACTGGCGGACCAGCAGCGTGGCCAGCTCGACCGTTCTCTCGCCGGGACCCTTCAAATCGTGGGCCATCGTCTCGGCGAGGTGCTCGAGCTCCCGTACCCGGGCCTCCAGTCGTTGCTGCTTCTGTTCCGCGGCGTCGTAGAGCCGGGCGTTGGAGATCGCAAGCGCAGCCTCCTGGGCCAAGCCTTTGGCGAGGCGCTGATTCCAATCGTGCTGGGACCGCGGCCGCTCGCTCAAGAGCGAGAGAACCCCGAAGGGCACGCCCTGCGCGAGCAACGGAATGGCGAGCATACTGTCGCCGATCAGATTGCGACGGACGACCTGCGGCCGATCGTCCGAGCGGAGCCGGTCGCCGATGGCGGGCTCGCGGGTCTCGTACGCGCGGACGCTCACCGGAAACTCCTCCCACAGCATGACGGACTTCTTCAACCGTTCGTTCCACTCGCCGGAGGCGGCTTCGACGATCCAGCAGCCCATCTGGTTGTTCCGCAGGAGCACGAGGCACGCATCGGCCTGAACCAACTCCACGGCGCGATCCGTGATCCGCCGGAGGACGCCCTCGACGCCGTCCGGTCCGATCGTATTGATCTGGTGGCCGATGGCATCGAGCACTTCGATTTCCCGGATATGAGCGCGAATACGCTTTGCCATGCCGAGATAGGCGGCGCCTAGCTCGCCGAACTCGTCTCTGGCGTCGACCGGAATGGCCGGCAGCTCGACCGGGCGTCCTGATTCGACCGCGTCCCCGAGGTCCGCCGCGGTCTGTCGCAGCCGCGCGATCGGATCGCTGAGCGCTCTCGCCAACGACCGGGACCCGAACCATCCCAGGCCGACGACCGCGGCCAGCGCGAGCCAGAGACCGGCATAGGCGCGCCGGGAGACCTCCTCCGCTCGTGCGTCGAGCGCCGTTCTGCGCTGCTCCAGCAGGGATTCGACGGTTCGCACGTCATGCCGGAGGCTGTCCGAGAGTTGAAGCCATTCGGGGGACGCGAAGTGCGCCGGCCCTCGGTCGCCATGTCTTGCCCGGACTTCGGAGAGCCTTTCCGGTTCCGCGCCGAGATCGTCGAGCGCCGCGCGGTCACGCGGGTCGGACCATGTCGGCACGGAAGCCAGGGCCTGCTTTGCGTCGTTGAGCGCCTGTTCGAGCGCCTTCTCCGCGCCTATGAGTGGAGCGACCGACGTCGGCTCCCCGGTCAAGGAATATCGTCGGAGGCCGGCCTCGATATCGAGGACGAGCCGGCTTACGGCGGTCAGCTTGCGTTCCGCCAAAACCAGGTCATGACGTAGCGCTTCCGTGTCGATGAACTGTTGGAGGAAATACAGATGGGCGAGGAGAATCGCGGCCAGCGGAACGCAGCACAGAAGCAGCACCGACCAGACCTTGTGGCGGATGCAGAGCGTTTCCCACCAGCGCCGGGCCCCGTTGTCCATGGGCGGCTTCCTGTGATGGTGTTTGGAGGGCCTAGCTTCCGCGACTCGGGAGACGAATGTCAACCCCGAACAGGTTCCGACCCGCCCGTGCTCCGCGGTTGACCCGCTCGGGTCACGGGCGCCGAGCGTCCTGATTCCGGCGTGCGATCCATACGATGAACGAGGAACCGCAGCACCTCCTCGACTTCTCCTTGATGATGCAGATAGAACCGCGCCCTCGACTCCGCGTGCCTCCCGACTCTGACGCCGATGACGATCTCGGGCGGGAGGGTGAAGACCGTTTCGTCGGTTTCCTCGTCACCGATGTAGAAGAGACCTTCCCGCCGCAGGTGCGTCATGAGCGCATAGGCGGCGGCACCTTTCCCGCTTCGCCCGGGAGGCAGCGCGTTGATCGAATACTTCCCGGTGAGCAGTTGCGGCTCCGGGTTCAGTCTGCGGAGGAGGCCGAGCACTTTAACCCCGGCCTTCACGGGATCGGCTGCCCGCCGCAGATGCACGGTCAAGGAATACCGTTTGTCCTCGATCTCGGCGCCTAAGGACTCCGCGACCGAAGCCAGGCCGGTCTGCAGGGCGCGCTTCCATCCGGCGCAGATCTGCTCGGCTTCGCTCAAGACGGCAGCGGAGGACAACGGCCCTTCGATGCCGTGATTCCCGATCACGTGCGGAACCGACCCGTTGATGCGGGGAGCGAGATCCGCCAGCGACCGACCGGACACGACCGCGCACGGAGCCCTCACCGCCAGCTCCTGCAACCACTCCAGCACAATCGGAGAGATCTTGACGGCGTGCCGATCCGAGGCGATCGGCGCCAGCGTCCCGTCGAAATCAAAGGCGTAGAGCAGAGGACGCGTGACCATGGCGCGGAGCACTTCGCGCCCTTCTTCCGAGAGCAGATGCATCATGCCTGTCCCCCGGTGGTCGTTCTCAGGTTCCGGGCGCCGGTCTGCCGGACGATCCGCGCCCGCTGTCGCATCCGGGCGGCATCCATCAACATTCGTCCGGCCCAGCGGTAGACGTTGAATTCCTGGACGATGCCCCGCATGCTTCGCATTCGGGCGCGTTGCTCCGTCGGCGGCATCGTGAGCGCCAGGTGGAGCGCCGCGGCGCACTGGTCGATGTTGTAGGGATTCACGACCAGCGCATCCGGCAGCTCCGTCGCCGCCCCGGTGAACTGGCTCAGGATGAGGACGCCCTGCTCGTCGTCCCGCGCCGCGACGAACTCCTTCGCGACCAAATTCATCCCGTCGTGGAGGCTGCTGACGACGCAGAGGTCGGCGCCTCGGTAATGCGTGAGCACGTCGCGGACATCGTGATGCTCGATGCGCAACTGAATAGGGCGATAGCCGTCAGCTCCGAACCGGAGGTTGATCCGCTCCGCGGACGCCGTGACCTGCTGCGCGAACTGTTGGTACTCCTCGATTTTCGACCGGCTGGGCGCCGCGATCTGCACGAACGAAAATCGTCCGATCCACTGAGGCTCGAGCTCCAGCAGGCGCTCGACGGCGAGGAACCGCTCGAGGATGCCCTTGGTGTAATCGAGGCGTTCGATGCCGAGGGCCACGTGGTGCTCCGCGGACAGCCCGTAGAGCTCGCGGATGCGCTCGCGGCATTCTTGGATCGGGGGCTGCTGTGCGAGGGCGCGGCTGGGCCATTCGATCGAAATCGGGTACGGATTGACGGCGGTCAGCTTGCCGCCGTGCGAGATCGTGGAACTGTCCCAATCGATGCGCGTTTCCAGGGAGCGATCGACAGTGTTGATGAAGTTGCTGCAATGGAACCGCGTGTGGAACCCGAGAATGCTGCTGCCCAACAGACCTTCCAGGATCTCGCGGTACCAGGGACAAATGGCGTATCGCTCCGGATTGGGCCACGGAATGTGCCAGAACGTGATGAGCGTCGCGTGCGGCAGGTGGTCGCGCACGATCCTCGGCACGAGCGCGAGATGAAAATCCTGGATTAGGACGACCGGGTTGTCGGTTTTGGCCTCTTCCAGCACGGCGAGCGCGAACCGCTCGTTGACTTCCTTGTACTGCTGCCAGTCCGAGGACCGGAACACCGGGCGTACGTGCGCCAGATGACAAAGCGGCCAGATGCCTTCGTTGGCGAACCCATAGTAATACCCTTCCTCCTCCTCCTGACTCATCCAGACCCGCCGGATGTCGAAGGCGGGATTGGTCGGCGGCACCCGCACGTGTCCCCTCACGTCCACCACGTCTCGGTCCGCACTGCCGCTTCCATGCGCGATCCACACCCCCGAACAGGCCCGCATAATAGGTTCCAGCGCCGTCACCACCCCGCTGGCCGGCACCTGGACTTCGATGTTCTCGCCTTTCCAATTATGGATGTACGGTTCGCGATTGGACACAATGAGGACTTCATCACCGGCCAGGTGATCGTGAAGGATCGACTTGAGGGTCGCCGGCGTCCAGCTCATCTGGCTCTCGTCCCGCATGCGTTTGTCCGCTTCGAGATCGTGAATGAGCGCGCGCAGATCCTTGGCGACCGGTTGCAGCTCCGGTCCGTGATGCTGGTCTCGGATCAGGGCAATGAGGCCCTCCCCTCTCAGCATCGCACGGACTCCGGACACCCATCCGCGCCAGCTCAAATGAGCGACCAGGACGGTGACAAGGGAAATCACCGCGCCGATCACCGCGAACAGGTAGAACAGGTACCATTTGGTGTCCGTGCTGCGCCGCTGGACCCAGCTCATGTCGTGTACCAGCATGAGACGGCCCCAGACTTTGCCGTTGCCCTCGATGCCGACGGCCGACACGTGAACCGCGCCGCGGGGCAAATTCAGCAAGGCCGTCCGTCCGGCTTGAATGGTGGCGGACCCGTCGCAGGCAATCGCGTCGGGGTACGTTTGCGTCTTGTAGGCAAGTCGGTTATCGCGGTCGCAAAACCCGATGGCGAACAACCGCTCGTCCTGAATCATGCGATTGAAGTACGCGAGAAGTTTGGCCTTGGACTCGGCTGAGAGCAGATCGACGAGAGGCGCCTCGACCGTCCGGCCGATCAAATCGGCGCGAATGTCGAGGTCGCGGACGAACCACTTGAGTGTCAGGCTGTCCACCAGCGGGATGACGGCGTAGGCCAGGCCGGCCAGCACCAGGGCCAAGGGGAACAAAAACCGCAGAGACAACCGCATGAAGCACCTCTCATTTACTTCGGACCGGCGATTGGCCTATTGTTGCAGCATGTATCCGTACGCCCTCATCGGAAATTGTCATGCTTCGGCCCTGGTCAATGCAACCGGAACGATCGAATGGATGTGTCTGCCGAGGCCGGACAGCCCTCCAGTCTTCGGGCGGCTCTTGGACCCGGATGGCGGCCATTTTGCCATCATGAGCGCCGCCGCGTCCCCTGAACCGACCGTCTGCCAGCGGTACGTGCCGAACACCAACATTATCACGACGGTCGTGACGTCGCCCAACGGGGATGCGTTTCAGATCACCGACTTTTTCCCGCGATTTGAGCAGTACGGCCGGATGTACCGGCCGGCTGCGCTGTTTCGAATCGTGGAGCCGCTGCACGGCACGCCGGCCGTGCGCGTCAGCTGCCGCCCGGTGTCCGGTTGGGACAAAGCGGCAGTGCCCCCCATCCGCGGCAGCAACCACCTCCGGTACGATATCCGGGGCGAGTCGCTTCGCCTGCTCACCAACATGCCCCTCACCTATCTCTGCGAGGAAACGCCGGTCGCGCTGACGCGCAAATTTTATTTTGCGCTCACGTGGGGCGTGGGCATCGAGGACGATCTCATCAAGGTCACCCACGATTTTCTGGAGCAGACGACGCGCTACTGGAGGACCTGGGTCAAGCACTGCTCCGTGCCGTTGCTGCACCAGCAGGCCGTGATCCGTTCGGCCTTGGCCTTGAAGCTTCATTGCTTTGAGGACACCGGCGCCATTCTCGCCGCCGTCACGACCAGTTTGCCCGAGCAGCCCGGCGGAGGCCGGAATTGGGACTACCGCTACTGCTGGCTGCGCGATGCCTATTTTACGCTGTCGGCGTTCAACAACCTGGGCCATTTCGAGGAAATGGAAAGCTTCCTGAACTTCCTCCTCAATATCGCGCTGGCGCACGAACATTCGCGCGACCGTCTGCGTCCCGTCTACACGCTGAGCCAGGGCTTGCCCCTTCCCGAGATGGAGCATCCGAACTGGAGCGGGTACGAAGGAAGCATGCCGGTCCGCAGCCACAATCAAGCCGCCGATCAGGTCCAGAACGACGCGTACGGCGAGATGATCCTGACGTTCACGCCGATTTTCTTCGACGAGCGTTTCGTCGATCTCCGGACGAGGGACCTTGACGGGCTGCTGGCGCACTTGGCGCAGCTGTGCGTGCGCAGCATCGCCCAGCGCGATGCGGGGCTGTGGGAAATCCGGAGCGGCTGGCAGGAGCATTCCTTCACCAATCTGCTCTGCTGGGCCGGATTGGAGCGTTTGGAGCGGATCCAGCATGCCGGCCATCTGTCCTCGATCGCAATGGATCTCACGGCCGGCCGCCAGCGCGCCGCTGAGGCGCTGCTTCGCGCCGTACGCCACGGCTCGGTGCGGAACGGCCCCGAGGACTCGACTCTGGACGCCGCGCTCGCGCAGCTCGCCATCCTCGGCTACCCGGATCGCGCGCTCTGCGAAACCACCCTGTCGCACATCGTGCGCGACCTCTCCATCAAGCAGGGCAACCAAGAGACGGCCTTCTTTTACCGCTACGTCCGCGAGGACGACTTCGGAAAGCCGGAAGCCGCGTTCGTGATCTGCTCCTTCTGGATCGCCCAGGCGCTCGCCCGTTTGGGGCACGTCGCGGAAGCGCGGTCGATTCTCGATCGCGTCGTGACGGCCGCCAATCACTTGGGATTGTTCTCCGAGCATTTTGTTCCTGAAACGAAAGTCCAATGCGGGAACTTCCCGCAAGCCTACTCGCACGTCGGGCTCATCAACGCGGCGTTTGCCGTGAGTCCCCCTTGGACCGACGTCCTCTAGCGGACAGGTAAACGACACCTCGCTCGGGCGTGAGCGGTGCGCGTCAACCCCCGCTCGCTCTTCGGTCATCCGCCGCTCTCGACGTGTACCGTGCCGGTGCGGCTCATCGCCCCCCGTGGATTGTCGGCGTCGAACCAGACGTTGTATTGAAGGACACCTGGACGCAGCGGACAGATCCCGATCGCTTGTCCCGGTTTGATGGTCACGAGATCGTCCACCTCCCCGAGGAACGACGACAGCCCTTTCCGGCATCCGAGATCGCTGAGGAGGTCCTTGGAAAGGAACCCGACCCGTACGGGATTGGCGCGAAGATTCTCCCAGCGGATTTCTTCTCCGACCTTGGCATAGAGAGTCCCAGGCTTGACGGACTCGGAAATTTCGATCGTTCGAACGACCGACTGGACGGCATTCGTCGGTTGATGCGCACAGGCGGTCAGGAGAGCGGCTGCAATGAACAAGGCCGTCAATGCATCTCTCATGCTTTCCTCCCATGGTGTTGCAGGAGCCATGATCATGATCCGAACCGCCGCGAAACGAAAGACTCTCGATCCCCGGTCAGATATTGATGGTCAGGACAGCGGAGGATGGAACGGGGCGGAGGCAAGGATTGGGACGTGAAGCACGACGGCACGTTCCCTGACGATGCCCGTCACGCGGGACCGCGCGACAGGCATCCATGGCGTAGTGACAGAGAATCCATCCAGGAGGGAGGCCCTCATGAGGCCCTCATGATGTCACCGGCTTCCTCCGCCGGTAGCCAAGTAGTCGGCACGCCGAGCATCTGAACATACACACAGACTGAGCAGCAGGACGGCTCCGCATCGTCATTGTGGAACGAAGTGAGCCCGCCGGTTCGATTGGTAGCAGTCCTCGGTGTGCTGCTTGCAAAACGGACGCATCTTGCCGAGGCTGACGATCTTCAAGCGGCTGGCCGCAACTCCCAGATCCAGGAGATATTGTCTGGCGGCCTTGGCCCGCTTTTCTCCCAACACCAGATTGTACGCCTCGGTTCCTCGCTCGTCGCAATGTCCTTCGATGAGGATCGTTCGCGCAGGGGATTGCTTGATCCAATCGGCGTCGGATTCCAGCACCGGCTGCGCGTCCTGTCGAATGGTGTAGCGGTCGAAATCAAAGAAGATGTCGCTCAACTCCCCGACCCTCGGGGACGGAACGGGTTCGGGGGAGGCAGCAGGCGCAGGCGCGGGCGGCACAGGCGGAGCCGCGGCGGGGGGCGGCGGCTCTGCCGGAGCGGCAGGAGGAGCGGTCGGCTCCGCGAGGGCCGCGGGAGGAGCGGTCTCCTCCGTCGGGGCCACAGCCGCGGCGGGCGTGTCCGGTCGAACCTCGGGCGGCACGACGCCAGCAGGCGCCGGAGGTTCCGGCTGGCTGGGAGCCGGTTCCGCCGGAGTTTCCGGTTGCGTCGGCGGGGTGAATTCACGTTCGGCGGGGATGGGTGAGGGGGCCGGTTCCGGGACCGCGGCCATCTGATCCGGGGTGCCGGGCTCCGCGGGCGCGGGGGGAGCCGGCTCGCTCAGGGCCGCGGCCTGGTCTCCTGCGGAGGACACCGCCCGCTTCGAACATCCAGTCGCCGCGGAAAAAACGGCGACAGAGAGTAGCAGCCACACGACTGGAGAAGCGCCAGAGATACTGTTCATCGTTCACCTATATCGATGGTTGATCTCGGACAGGACGCCGCGTCCGCTTGGCGGCCCACTAAATACCATGAGACCGCCGGGTATGGCAAAAACAAACGAAGATCTATTGGACGAGGGGACCGGGCGAGGGGACCGCCAGCGAGGGGCAACCGGCGCGTGGGCGGCTCCCGCTTCGCCCTCCCGGAGGGCGAAGCGGGAGGCAGGCTCGCTTAGAACCTTGTCATGCCGATGCCGTTCGTGCCGCTCCCCGGGGGGCTCGTCACGGTGTTGGCCTGACGGGCCAGCGTGCCGTCCGCGTTGACGGTGAAATGCGAGACGTCGTTTCCGTTGACGTTGGACGCATCGGCGGTATAGAGATTCTTTCCGTCCGGATGCACCAGGACATAATTCGGGTCTCCGCCGGTGGTGAACGGCGAGCCGGCCAATTGTGTCAGGGCGCCGGTAGTTTGATCGATATGGAACGCGGAGATGCTCGCGCTGTTGATGTTCGCGGTATACAGGAACTGGCCCGTGGGATCGACGGTCAGCGAGTGGGGGCTATTGCCGGCGGCGAAATTATTCTGACCGTTTTGGATCGGCGTGAGCGTGCCGTTGCTCCCGATGTTGAACACCGACACGCTGTTGGTCGTGCCGACGAACAAAAAGCGTGACCCCGGATCCACCGCAACCGACGGCGCCGCTCCTCCGATCGCCGTCGGGCCTAAATTCGTGAGTTGGCCCGTCGCCGTGTTGCGGCTGAACGTAAAGACCATCCCCGAGTCCTCGCACCCGATGAAGACAAAGAGGTCATTTGGGCTCGCGGTCATGTTGTGGCCGTGCTGACATTGGGCAATCGGCTGCGTGGTGCCGATCTGCGTCAAGGTGCCGTCGCCGTTGATCGTGTACGTCTTCACGGTGCTGCCTTGAGGCGGTAGTCCGCTCACCACGTAGAGGAATTGTCCGTTGGCGTCGCTGACCGAAGAATGCGGGTTGTTATCGGTGGGATCGTTCCCCGCCAGATTCGTGACCGGGCTTGCGTTGGCCGAGGGATTGATCGGCGAGAGTGTGCCGTCCGACGAATTGATCTTGTAGCCCGACACGAAATTCGAATCGTGATTCGAGATGTACACGAATCGATTCTTCTTCTCGACGTCGACATGGTGAGGGAACACGCCGGTCGGTTGCGGGCCCTGTCCGCGGGCGACCTGAAAGTTGCCGTTGGAATCGACAGCATAGGCCTGCAGCGTGTCCGCCCCCGAGTTGCTCACGTATGCGAATTGCGGTGCGGAACTGGTTCCGCCTTGATTCGGAGGGGGACTGTTGTTGCTGCTCGGCGGAGGACTTCCGTTGTCGCCTCCTCCGCTGCAGGCGGCGACCAAAAGCAGCGGGACCATCAGACCGGCCCGTCCGCGATGGTGAGACGCTCTCGTGTTCTTCCGACATTGATTCCGCACGACGACGGCACTCATGGCTGTGCTCTCCTTTCGATGACAGACCCTACGGCTCCATTGCCTCATGGAGCGCCCACCGTAGGTTGATGATCTGTCAGCGGACGCGCAGAGACATTTCTCCGCTCCACTGATCTCGAGGCGCGTCGCCGTGCACCAGCAAAATCCACACCCCTCGCGATTGCGGGAACGTTCTGAACGTTTTCAAGGGTTGTGGCCAGTACGCACGGCTGTCGAGTAGGACAGCTTGTCCGCAAACCCTGATGGAAACGACAGCTTGTCCTGGAGTCAGGAAGAATATGGAGCAGCAGACCAGGGAACTCCCCGGCGGCGTTCGCAGTGGATTCTTAGGTATAAGTCGATATGGCGCCGTTGGCCGACGGTATCGCTTCCGATCCCGGCTCTTTCGCGTCGGCCCTGCCCGTCGCCGCTATGGCACGGGCCATTTCCATTCCGTGATGTCCGGGGGATCCACTCCGTGGGTTTGGATGAAATGCCGGTGCGCGGCCAGCTTGCCCTCGTACTTGGTGATCAACGCCTCGGCGCGCGAGGCCTTCCCCGGATGCCGCGCGGCGATTTTCCAGGCGGCTTGAAGGACCAGGTGATACCGACTGCAGCGGTTTTTCACGAGCATGTCAAACGGCGTCGTCGTCGTGCCTTCCTCCCGATATCCGTTGAGATCGAACCGGTCGTTCCGCGGCCGCTCCCACAGCAACTGCTTGATTGCCGCGGTGTAGCCGTGGAAGTTGTACACGACAGGACAGTCGAGGGGAAACAATCGTTGGAATCGCGGCTCGTCGAGGCCGTGCGGGTACTTCTGGGGAATGCCGAGCGTGACGAGATCCGTGACATTCACAACGCGGACCCGCCAGTCCGGCGCTTCTTCTCGGAGTAACGCCGCCGCGGCGAGCACTTCCAACGTCAGGTTGTCGCCGGAGCATGCGAACAGAATCTCGGGATCCTCTCCCGCGTTCGTGCTGGCCCACCGCCAAATCGAAGCGCCGACCCGGCAATGATCGAGGGCTTCTTCGTACGTCAGCCATTGCGGCATCGGCTGTTTGCCGGCGATCACGAGATTGATCGAATTCGTCGCCTCCAGACACTGGGCCATCGTCACGAGCAGCGTGTTGGCGTCCGGGGGCAGATAGATCCGGTAGATGTAGCCCTTCTTGGTGAGGAGGTTATTGATGAAGCCCGGCCCTTGATGCGAATAGCCGTTGTGTTCCTGCCGCCACGCTTCGGATGTCAGCAGATAGTTGAGGGACGAAATCGGCCGACGCCACGGGACTTCCAGCGAGGACTTCAAGAACTTCGCGTACTGATTCATCATGCCGTCCACGATGTGGACGAAGGCCTCGTAACACGGGAATACGCCGTGGCGTCCGGTGAGCAGATAGCCCTGAAGCCACCCCTGACAGTTGTGCTCGTTCAACACCTCCATCACGCGTCCCTCGCGGCTGGTGTGTTCGGTGCCGTCCGGCAGCGGCCAGACGTACTGCCGATCGGTCGCCTCGAGCACCGCGCCCAGCCGGTTTGATTCCAGCTCGTCGGGGCACATGATCCGGAAATTGTTCGAGGCGCGGTTCAACCGAATGACGTCACGCAGGAAGGCCCCGACTTGGCCGACGTTGCTGCGCGTGACGTGCCCTCTCGTCGTGACGTCCACGATGTGGGCCTCGAGGGGCGGCATGACGAGGGGACGGCGAAACTTTCCGCCGTCGGCGTGAGGGTTCAGCGCCATGCGACGGTCTCCCTGGGGGCATTGAGCTCTGATGTCCTCAGCCGGCCGCCCGTCCTGATCGAACAGCTCCCATGGACGATACGATCGCAGCCACTGCTCGAGGATCCGCAAGTGAGCCGGATTCTGCTTTGCGTCCTTGGCCGGGACTTGATGGGCGTGGTACGTCCCCTCGATCCGCACGCCGTCGATCCGATCGGGTCCGGTCCAGCCTTTCGGCGTCCGAAGGATGATCACCGGCCACGCGGGGCGGCTGACCGGCTCCCCTTTCCGAGCGCGCGTCTGCAATTCCCCGATGTCGCGGTAGGCCTCGGCCAAGGTGCGGTGCATGTCCTCGTCGATCCGTTCGCTCAGCGACACGAA
>DASTSI010000244.1:0-2263 GCA_035760745.1 Nitrospira sp.
ACTGTGACTACAATAGCCAAGTGCGGACGGTGAGTCAACTAGTTATAGCGGCTTTTTCATAGGTCACGGACCGGACGACGCGGGTCGCCAAGGGTTTTTCCTCAGTCTTGATTCATTCCGAGCGGCTATGGGATAGGTACGAGATGGCCATCCTTGCGGGAATCTTTGCCGCGATCCTACTGCTCGGGTTGATCCTAGGCGATTGGGTGTACTTCGTCAGATTGACCCCCGAGGCCGCCCGGTATGGCTGCGGCGTCGCTCGTCGCCGAGACGAATTTGCCTCGGGCAGCGTCGCGCGGCTTCAGGAACGTTTCGGCTCCAACGGCGCCCTTTCGCTCCCGCACGGCATCGCACGGTACTATCCTGATCAGGGCCAAATCGCCATCCGCCCGCAGTACCATTTATTCTCGGTGGGCTTTCGCACCGCGTGGCCGGTGAAGGGTCTCCTCTATTTGAGCCCCGATGGAGAGGCACGCTACCGCGTTCTCTGCGTCAAGCGGATTCCCTGGTCCTCCGCGATCATCACCCTGGTCTGGTTCCTCCTGGTCGGGGTGGGCACCGTCGCGTTTTTGGTGTCGTATGCCATGCAGGGCGGGTTCACGACGCTACGAGGTCTTCTCATGGGATTCGGCATTCTCGGCATCGGCCTGCTCGTCGTGGCGTTCGGCCTCGTCACAGTCCTGTTTTCCTACCGGCTGGAAAGCACTCGGCTGGAACGGGTCTATCACGAACTGCGCGCCGCAGCAGGCGAACCCGGGCTCACGACATGAAGAGGTCGAGGAACGGTTCGTGCTCTGAGGGAAGGCCCAGGCGGCCTCGGTTACGTGCGAGACCGGTGATGATGCCGCGATGTTTTTTGTGCAGCCCCGACGATTGGAACGCGCGCAGGAACTCGCGCCACTTCAGGGCCGGATCCGCCGCCACTCGCGCTTGCTGCTCGGCTGGCAGTGCGTGCAGGGCGGTAGTGAGCGCCCGCAGGGCCTTTTCGACGCTCTCATAGGGAGGAGCGAGCTTCAGCCCGGCATAGAATGTTTCCAGGTGTGCACGGAATTCTTCACGGAGCTGCGGGATGCCGGACGCCGGCCGTTGTGCTTCGGGGGTCATAATGCGTCGGTCATGCGATACTACGTCATGAAGCCTGGCGATCACAATGTGTGCGTCCCGGCGTCGCGGGAAGGAGTGCTCGGTCCCGTCCGTCGGGAAGAAGCGACGGATGTCTCGCGCGCATGATAGCAGCCGGGCCATCAACGCTCTGCGCGGCGAACGATAGGAGGATACGATGAGACGAACGGTGTTGCTCGGTGTTGCTTTGTCCCTCACGGTGCTGTTGGCTGCCTGCTCGTCGTACCGGCACCATCACGGTATGAAAGGTGGAGCAGGCGGCGACGCCTACTGGCAAAAGGGACGGGAGGACATGGCCGAGCTCATCGGCCGCACGGTGAAAGATCCGGAAAAGGCCAAGCAGGCCAATGCGATCTCCGATGAAGTCATCGCCGAGCTGAAAAAGAGCACCGAGCGGGAGCGTCAGCACCATCGCGAGTTGTACCAGTTGAACGCCGATTATCAAGCGATGCCGGAGGCCTTCATGAAGATCATGGACGAAGCGAACAATGAACGCATGCGCTCTGCCTCGAAAGTGCTCGGCTTGCGGTTCAAGATGAAAGAGCTGATGACCCCGGAGGAGTGGAAGGCGTTGACGGACGAGATGGCCAAGTACGGCGCCAGGTATCAAGGACGCACTGAGGGGGCACCGGGATACTGATGGTCATCCGCTCTTGGTGCCTGGAGCGGTCAGGGGTACCGAACTCCAGGCGGCCCCTCCGTCGGTAGAGCGGTATAGGCCGCTGCCGTTCGTGCCGGCGTAGAGAATCCGCGAATCCTTCGGCGCCATCGCGAGCGTTCGGATATTCAGCGTGGCCAACCCCTGATTCACCGCTTTCCAGGCATTGCCGCCGTCCGTACTCTTCCAGACGCCGGCCGGACCGCCGATGTAGAGGACCGACGGTTCTGTCGGATCGACCAGGATCGTGCTGACGAATGGATCAGGGAGCGTCGCTCCGATCCGTTCCCACCGGTCCCCCCGGTTGGTCGTCCGGTACAGGCCCTTCGTGGTGCCGGCGTACACAACCGAGGGGTTCACGGGATCGATCGCGATCATATTCACGCCGAGCGCCATGGCCGCCATCAACTCTGTCTCGGGAATCAACCCGTTGTTGATCTTTCTCCACGAGGCGGCGCCGTCGTCAGACCGATATATGCCGCC
>DASTSI010000245.1:0-3017 GCA_035760745.1 Nitrospira sp.
CAACTGCTCATGGTTCCTCAATCGTATGAGACCAAGCTCGGGGCCCAAGCGTATCAGGACGTGCTCCGCGACCCGAAGGTGCGGGTGGCGCAGAACCCCGCCGAGGTCGAACCGGTGCAGCGCGTCGCGGCACGGATCATAGATGCGGCGAAGCGGTCGAAATATGCGGACACGGCCAAGGAGTATCATTGGGATGTGACGGTGATCGAGGACGATCGGACGCAGAATGCCTTTGCGCTCCCCGGCGGCAAAATCGCCGTCTATACCGGCATCTTTCCCGTCGCGGACAATGAGTCGGGACTCGCCACCATCGTGGGGCACGAAGTGGTGCACGCGCTCGCGCATCATGGGTCCGAACGCATGAGCCAAGGACTGCTCGCGCAGGCCGGGCTTATCGGCGCGTCCATCGCCTTGCAGGTCGAGGGATTCAGTCCTCTCACCAGCCAGGCCGCCATGTCGGCGCTCGGCGTCGGCACCAAGGTCGGCGTGCTGCTTCCGTTCAGCCGGGCTCACGAGTCGGAGGCCGACTATATCGGCCTGCTGCTTGCCGCGGATGCGGGCTACGATCCGCATGAAGCCATCCGCGTCTGGCAACGAATGGAACAACTCGCGTACGGGCGGCAGCCGCCGGAATTCCTTTCGACGCATCCCGCGCACGAAACACGCATCAAGCGGCTCACCGAACACATGCCCGAGGCTGTCGCCCATTACGAGCACGCCAATAAGGCCCCCGTCGCCCAACTTCCGCCGATCGGCTCACAGACGGCCATGCCGTCGGGGCCATAACGCTGCGACCGCAGCGGTCAGACGCAACGGACAACGACAGGTGCGGGACTCGAGCGCGGCTTGTCGAGGGCTCCAAGGATCTTCCCACGCCAATCAAGCAATCCTTCACGTAGATTGCGTAGAGCGGCGCACGAAGGGTCAGTCGATACGGTTGGCGGGCATGCCGAACAGGCCTTCAAGAATCGAGGTTAGGATTCGAGCCTTTTTCCGCCGCGCTGCCCGGCCGGAAGAGTCGGTCACATGCATACATCAGAAAGTGCATGTCGAACGGTTTCGTGACGTAAAGAGTGGCGCCCACTCGCATAGCCTGCTCCAAGATCGCTCGATCTCCGGCGGCAGAGAAGACGATGACCGGAAGCTTCGGCTGGCGCGCGCGGATTTCCTTGAGGGCTTCGAGTCCGTCCATGATCGGCATGTGAACGTCGAGAAGCACGCCGGTGATTGACCCCTGTTTGGCTTCCAGGGTGACCAGCGCCATCGCCGCCCGGCCGTCCTGAGCGACGATCGTGTCATAGCCCCGCGCCTCGAGCGAATCTTTCAAGGTCCGGCAGATATCGGTTTCGTTATCGACGATCAGCACGCGAGGCATGGGCTTCATGGAGCATGCTTCCTCTCGGCCGCCGGGTCAAGCGACCCCGCGCCGCTCGATCGCTTCAATCGGCTTGAGACGATCCGTCGAGCCCCTTCGGCAATGTGTCGTCGGTGTGAGCGGCCACTCCTCCGCTCCTTCACGGTCGCTGTCAAAGCCCCTCACCGGGGTAACGATCGTCGTTCACCTTCGTGGTCCCCGCGGGATTCGGTCACGATCAACGTGCCTCGCATGATCGGATGCAGCTCGCAATGATAGGAGTACCGGCCGGGTGGCAACGGGGCGACGAGGAAACTGCTGTCCGGCGGGATCGCGATGGACTGAAATGCGCAGGCCTCGTCGGCGACGCAGGAATCATGGCGGACGCTGTGTGGGGACGCCGTCCCGTTGATCCACCGGACTGCTGTCCCGGTGGGCACGACGGCCAAGGAGGGCTCGTAGTAGGGCGCGCTCGCGTCGAAGGCAATCTCGACGGCCGGACTCGATGCAACGACCGCTGGCGCCTGTGTGGTGCCGCACAGGAGCAGAAGGGTCATGAAGACCGGGCGGAGGTTTGCCGGCTTGGGGATTCGGGTCATGGTCCCCTCCTTTCTGGACTGATGTTTCGCCTACTAGCCTACAGGCACAGGGCGTAAGGGCGCGATGGGGCAATGTGCCAGGGGTCGTCAAAGATCTATAAAGATTCCGTGACGATGACGAAATGAGCGGGAGAGCGAGAGGCGGCGCTACGAATCTGGATCGGCCTCGAACCGGTACCCAACGCCTGGATCAGTGAGAATAAACTTTGGACGCCCGGGCTGTCTTTCGATTTTCTTCCTGAGCTGCCCCACAAAAACCCGCAGGTATTGCGCCTGATCCACATAGGCCTGGCCCCACACTTCCTGGAGCAGCATTCGATGGGTCAGGACCTTCCCGGCATGCTCGATCATGTATTTCAAGAGATCATATTCGGTGGGCGTCAGCTTCACCGATTGTCCGGCCAGGGTCACTTCGCGGCGGTCGAAATTGACCGTCAGGTCGCCGGACACAAACACCGGACGCGGGCTTTTCGCGCCGGCCGCTCGCCGCAGCAGGGACCGAATGCGCGCGAACAGCTCTTCCATGCCAAACGGCTTCGTAATGTAATCGTCGGCCCCCGTCTCGAGCGCTTCGACTTTATGCGGTTCATCACCCATCGCCGACAACACGATGATCGGCACCGTGGAGGAAACCCTGATCCGGCGGACGACTTCCACTCCACCGATGCCCGGCATCAAGAGGTCGAGGATCACGATATCCGACCGCCGGTTTCCAAACGCCGTCAGGCCCTGTTCGCCGGTCTCGGCCGTCTCAACCGCGTATCCCCGGCTTTCGAGGTTCAGCTGCAGGGACCGGCGGATCTGCGGTTCGTCATCGACGACGAGAATTCTCGCCCCCGACGTCATGCCTCCCCCTGGCCGACTCCCACAATGGGAGCCGGAATTGTGCCGTTGATGGAAGCGCCGAGGCGCACCGCACCCTCGACCACCTCGTCGATCACGTGCCATGCACGTGGGGACTTCAGCGCACCGGCCTCGAGTTGCGACAGTGTTTCCGAGTGGCGCGCCAACAACTCCACGGCCTCATTCGCGCTCCCGATCACGTTCAAACGTCGGCGCAGCAC
>DASTSI010000246.1:0-21670 GCA_035760745.1 Nitrospira sp.
CGTCGAGACCGACGGCCTTGCCCAGTCGGTACGAGATGAACGCGATCGGGATCAACAGCGCGCTGTTGAGGTAGGCCACGGAGTTGAACCCGAACAGGTTGAACAGGGCCACCGTCACGAAATGATAGAAAGGATGCGTGGTGGCGTACAAATGCTCGGCAAAATACCGGCCCTGCGAGGCGACGTAGAGCAGCCAGCCGTTGTCCATCCATTGGATCGGCCCGCTCGAGGCCGCGAAGCTCAACGCGACCGCCGCCGCCATGAGGGCGCCGACCGTGATCGATTCAAACAGCGATCGCGATTGTGATTCGTCCGATGGGACCGCTGCCGCGGGCGGCGCAGCCTGCAGGATGGAGCCAGGACCTTGACGCACGGATACCTCCTCGCTCACGAGGCGATCACCGGAGCCTCCGCGCCTCTCTCTCGGAGGCGGCACTCCATCGACCGCTCATGCCAACCAGCCGACCGTCGCCAGCCCGAACACGACCGCCAGCGCTATCCCTGCAAGGAGGCTCGTCCGGTCCGTGAGCGCGAAGACCACGGCATCCTCCTGGAGGGCACCCCGATGAGCCTGCATCCACATCCAACTGATCCAGAAGACCGTGACGGGGACCGCGCCCCAAAGATATTCGGGGGCCCGGTACAGCTGCAGGACGGCGTCGCTGTTGAGGTACAGCGCGAACACCAGCACGGCCGCGTAGCCGGAGGCAATCCCGAGCATCTGGATGAGCGGCGAATCCGAGAGCCAATACGCCCGACCATGCGCCTGCTCTTTGCCCGTCTGCGACAGGAGCCGGAGCTCGGCGTACCGCTTGGCGAAGGCCAGCGACAGGAACAGGAAACAGGAAAAGGCCAGCAGCCAGAACGACACGTGGACATGGATCACGGCGCCGCCCGCGACGATCCGCGCCGTATAGAGCATCGCCAACGTCAGGCAATCGACGAGCAGCAAGCGCTTGAGCCACCACGAATAGGCAGTCGTCAGCCCGGCATAGGCCAACAGCCAGGCGACGAACGAGCCGCCGACGTGCCGAGCCAGCGCGAAGCTGCTCAGCAACAACAGCGGCACGAGGACGAACCCCACCCAGACGGGCACTTGGCCGCAGGCGAACGGCCTTGTGCATTTCTTCGGATGCCGGCGATCGCTCTCGAGATCCAGCAGATCGTTGGTCATGTACACCGCCGAGGCGCAGAGGCTGAACGAGAGGAAGGCGAGGCCGAGCCCCTGCCAGGCCTCCCACTCCATGAAGCGGTGAGCCGCGACGATCGGCACGCCGAGCAACAGGTTCTTGGACCATTGGTGTACCCGCAGCAGGCGTCGCCAGACCTCAAGACCCCGCTTCGAGGACGGGAAGACCAGCTCGACCTCGCCGCATGAGGGAGCGCGTTTCGCGACATGCGCCGAGGGACAGACCACGACGGCCCGTCGCGCGCTCCGCCAGACCGCGAAGTCGTCGCGAGAGTTTCCCGCATAGTCGAACCCGGCGGACCCGAAGCGGCGAACGAGCGCCTCCGCCTTGTTCCTGCCGGCGAGATTGGTCTCCCCGTCGCTCGCCATGACATCGTCGAACATGCCGAGGTGTGCGGCAATGGCCCGCGCCATCGTCTCGTGGGACCCGGTGCAGAGAATCAGCGTCCGACCGCGGGCCCTCTGTCGGGTGAGCCACGCGACGAACTCATGGTTGTACGGCAAGCCGCCGGGATCGACGCTCGCACGAAGCGCGAGCTGTTCCTTCAGGACGGCCTTGCCCCGGTACAGCCAATAGGGAATGAGACAGAGCGCGCCGGGATTGTCTTTGACGAGCCTACATAGCGCTTCGAAGAGCATGTTGCTGCGGATCACGGTCCCGTCCAGATCCACCACCAGCGGGCAGACGGATTGAGACTCCTGCAAAGCGAGTGAGCCGACGGTGCGCATGGAGTGCCGGCGTGCGTGCCGTGACTCCGAACGTACCGGCCTCTGTTGCAAGCCGGTCCTAGGCGCTTCTCTAGCGCGAGCAGACGGCTGCCCTAGCGCATCGCCGACCGGTGCTCAGTACGAAGCGGGGCCTGGAGGTATCCCAACCTGCGTCGGCGTCCTGGCGAGGCGCTCCTAGGTGCTCCTCCAGGAGACGGAGAAAAACCCGCATGGTGCCGCCGCGCGATCTGACGCGGAGATCGTCGGCACGCCCTAGGGCCTCTCCCGGTTGGGAAAGGCGTTTGGTTTGCCCTAAGCTGCGTCATGACGTGCTCGAACATGACCCGCGGCCTCGCCGCGCTGCTGGCGGGCTGCACGGGGCTTCTGCTCGCCGGATGCGCGCAGTCGGCGCATCAGACAGGCCGCGCCATGCTCGATAAGATGATCCCGGACGAGGTGCTGAAGGACGTGGATCAATCGGTGTCGTTCGCCGAACTGCGCGAGGATCCCGGTCGGTACACAGGGAAAACGGTCATGTTCAGCGGGCTCGCGATGCGCTCGCGGCGAACCAAGGACGGCACCGAGATCGAGGTGCTTCAAATCCCCACGGACCCCGGCATGGCGCCGTCCGAGCGCAAGGCCCAGTCGCAGGGACGATTCCTCGCCGTCCAGTCTGAAGGATTCCTGGATCCGGCAACGATCGAGAAGGGCACACCGCTGACGATCGTCGGCACGGTGACGGGCGCGACGAGCAAGGAGCTGGATGACTCGGAGTACCGGTATCCGGTCCTGAACGTCCGATATCTCGTCGATTGGAACGACGTCCGGACTCACGACGGCGACGGATACTCCGGGCGGTACTACTACAGCCCCTATGCCTCCTGGTACTATGGATTCGGTTCGCCGTTCTGGGGACCGTACGGGTTTTATCCTTATTCGTACTACGGTCCCTATTACTCCTTCCCGTTCGGCTATTCCGTGCCAGCTCCGGCGCCGCCTCCGCCGTCGTCGGTTCCGCCGCAATTCAGGAAAAGCCCTTGAGCACGAAACGCCGCAAGCCCGGCGATCCCCTGGAACGCTACCGCGCGAAGCGCGATTTCACCCGTACGCCCGAGCCGAAGGGATCGGCCGGTGCGGAGCGAGGCGCCCGACCGATCTTCGTGGTGCAAAAGCATGCCGCCAGCCGACTGCACTACGATTTACGTCTCGAGATGGGCGGCACGCTGAAGAGCTGGGCCGTGCCGAAAGGGCCAAGCCTCGACCCTTCGCACAAGCGCCTGGCGGTGCATGTCGAGGATCATCCGCTGGACTATGCCGACTTCGAGGGCGTCATTCCGCCGGACCAATACGGGGCCGGCACGGTCTTGATCTGGGATCGAGGCCACTGGAAGCCGGTAGGCAACCCCGAGGACGGCTATCGCCGCGGGGTCCTCAAATTCCAGCTCGAGGGCAAGAAGCTGCGCGGGGGCTGGACGCTCGTCCGGATGGGGCGCCGGGACCACGGGCCTCGGGACAGCGACAAGGACAACTGGCTCTTGATCAAAGAGCGCGATGCGGAAGCTCGAACGGGACCGTCGGCCAACATCGTGGAACGGTGCCCTGATAGCGTGCAGAGCGGACGCGACATCGGACAGGTGCAAAGCAGGAACCCCCGCGTCTGGCAGTCGAATCGCGCCTCCGAGACGCCGCACTCGGCCTCCGTCCCGTCTGCCCGCCGCCTTCGTCGCTCGGCCGATGCTGAAGACGGACAGAAGTCCTCGGCCGCCCGTCGGTCCGCACCCGGCCGCAAGCCCGCGTCTCGGTCCTCGCGTGGATCTTCGCGCCCCGTCGCCGGCACAGCCGTCGCCTCACTCCCCGGCGCCGCCAAGCGCGACGTGCCGGATTGGATTCCCCCGCAACTCGCGACGCTGGTGGACCGCGTCCCCTCGGACGAAGGCTGGCTGCACGAAATCAAATACGACGGCTACCGGATTCTCTGTCGCGTGCGGCGAGGCAACGCGACGATGTATACGCGTCGTGCGAACGATTGGACCGGCAAGCTGCGCGTGCAAGCCGAGGCGGTGTCGGCGCTCGGACTGGCCGACGCATGGCTGGACGGTGAGATGGTCGTCTTCACGAGCGAAGGACGGACCGACTTCCAGGCATTGCAAAATGCCTTCGACGGCCGCTTCACCGGGCGGATCGTCTATTGTCTCTTCGACCTGCTCTATCTCGACGGCTACGACCTGCGCGCGACGCCGCTGGTGGACCGGAAACGGCTCCTGTCATCTCTGCTCGCCGGGACCCAGTCCGGTGACTCGTTGCTCCGTTACAGCGACCACATCGCGGGCCGGGGCACGACCGTGTTCAAGGAAGCCTGTCGGCGCGGCCTCGAAGGGTTGATCGCCAAGCGCCCGGATTCGGTTTACCGATCGGGGCGGACGCGCAACTGGCTCAAGATCAAATGCGGGCAACGGCAGGAGTTCGTGATTGGCGGCTTCACCGACCCGGAGGGATCACGCCGTGGATTCGGCGCGCTGCTCGTCGGCTACTATCAGGACGGCCGGTTGCGCTATGCCGGGAAGGTGGGAACGGGATTTTCCAACGACACGCTGCGCCGGCTGCATCGCACGTTGGCGAAGCTCGAGCAGCCGCGCCCGGCGTTCGTCGATCCACCGACCGGGGCCGACGCGCGCAAGGCTCATTGGGTCGCGCCGGAGTTGGTCGCGGAAGTTCGGTTTGCCGAGTGGACCAAAGAGGGGATTCTCCGCCAACCGAGCTTTCAAGGCCTGCGCACCGACAAACCGGCCAAGGAAGTCGTCCGTGAACAGCCGCGTGCGGTCGTCACCGCCGACGACGCCCGCCACGACCGGGCCGCTCCGAAGAAGGAGCACCGCAGGAATTCACGCGCCCGTCTCACGAATCCCGAGCGCGTGCTCTACCCCGACCTCGGCCTCACGAAGGAAGGGTTGGCCCGCTACTATGAGCAAGTGGCCGACTGGATCTTGCCGCATCTCCGGGGCCGGCCGCTCACGCTCCTACGCTGCCCCGAAGGCTATCAGGACTGCTTCTTTCAAAAGCACGCGAACGAAGGAGTACCGCCATCCATCGGCCGGGTCGAAATCGACGAGGACGGAACCCCGGCACTCTATATGGTGGCGGACACCGTGGACGCTCTGTTCGGTCTCGTCCAGATGAGCGTGTTGGAACTGCATACCTGGGGAGCGACCCGAGATCGCTTGGACCGGCCGGACCGATTGATCTTCGATCTGGACCCGGATCCGGCGGTGCCCTGGCCGCTGGTGATCGAAGCGGCGCAACTGACCAAAGCGCTGTTGGAGGAGTTGGGCCTCGTGCCCTTCGTGAAGACGACGGGCGGCAAAGGACTCCATGTGGTCGTCCCGATTCAGCGGACCGAAGGATGGGAGGCCGTCAAAAATTTCGCCAAAGCCGTCGCCGACCACATGGTCGCCGCGATCCCCCAACGGTTCACGTCGAACATGGCCAAGCGCGCGCGAAAGGGAAAGATCTTCATCGACTATCTCCGCAACGCCCGAGGCGCCACGGCGATCGCCGCGTATTCTCCTCGAGCCAAACCCGGCGCCCCGGTCTCCGTCCCGCTGGCATGGGAGGAGCTCTCCACGGAGGTGACGTCGGAACGCTTCACCGTGGTGACGCTTCCTGACCGGCTCAAAGGCCGACGGCGTGATCCGTGGCACGGGTATGCGAAGGCCGCCAGGCGTATTTCGGCCAGGATGAAAGCGCGGCTCACGAGTCGTTGAGCACCGACGGTCTAGGGTCCCTCTCAGTGTACAGCTCTTCGGACCGGATCAAGAATGGAGGATGCGCTCGCGCCTCTTACAGCTCGCGGAGTGCGGCCAGAGCTATTGGCTGGACGACCTCACGAGGGGCATGATGCGGAGCGGGGAACTGGACCGCCGCGTCAAAGAGGAAGGCCTTCGCGGCGTGACCGCCAATCCCACGACCTTCGCGCAGGCGTTGAAGAGCGACGACTACGACGACGACATCCTTCGACTGGCCCGTGAAGGGCTTGGCACGGACGAGATCTACGAGCGGCTCCTCGTGAGCGATGTGCGGCAGGCCTGCGATCTGTTCCTGGAGACGCATCGTGCGACGAATCGGCTCGACGGATATGTCAGCCTCGAGGTGTCTCCGCTTTTGGCGCATGATGCGGCCGGAACAATGCGGGAGGCGCGGAAGTATCGCGACTTGGTCGATCGTCCGAACCTGTTCATCAAAGTGCCGGGTACGGCAGCGGGGTTTTCCGCGATCGAACAACTGCTCTACGAAGGCCTCTCGATCAACATCACGCTCTTGTTTTCGCTGCCCGCGTACGATGCGGTCAGCGAAGCGTACCTGAGAGCGATGGAGCGCCGCGTGGCGGAGGGCCGTTCGTTGGACGCCGTCGCGTCGGTCGCGAGCTTCTTCTTGAGCCGGATCGACCGTCTGGTCGACCAGCTCCTGTCTCAACGGGACCGGCCCGGCGACGCCCCCCCGCTCTCGTCGCGGCTCCGCGGACAAGCGGCCGTGGCGTGCGCCAAACTCGCCTACCGCTCGTTCCGCCGCGCGTTCAGCGGCGAACGATGGGACCGACTCGCGGTGAAAGGCGCACGGGTCCAACGCCCGCTCTGGGCCAGCACCGGCACCAAAGACCCGCGCTATCGCGACGTCTACTACGTCGAGCCGCTCATTGGGCGCGACACCGTGAACACGATGCCGGCAAAAACGATCACGGCCTTCGCGGACCACGGAGAGGTCCGGCCGAACCAGATCGAGCAGGGGATCGAGGAGGCGGCCCGCGTCATTCAGGATCTCTCGGAAGCCGGCATCGATCTCCACTGCGTCGCATGGCAGTTGGAGCACGAAGGCGTTCGCCAGTTCACTGAATCGTTCAACTCGGCTCATGAGGCGCTGGAAGCCAAGCGGCGCCGCGCCGCGACGAAGCCGGCCGCCGCGTGATCCGCAACCTATTCGTTCGCGCTGCGTTCATGAAGGAGGTCCATGCGGGTTGCCATCAACGGGTTGGGACGGATCGGACGGGCGACCTTCAAGATCCTCCGGGACCACCCGGATCTCGAGGTGGTCGCGATCAATGATCTCACGTCACCGGACAATCTCGCCTATCTCCTCAATTTCGACACGGTCTACGGGCGCTACGGCCATCGAGTGAGAGGCGACCGGGAGGCGCTGGCCGTGGACGGCCGCTCCTATCCGGTGCTCGCCGAACCGGATCCGGCACGCCTGCCGTGGCGGGACCTCCGTGTGGACCTCGTGTTCGACTGCACCGGTCGCTTCAACCAGCGCAAAGAGTTGACGAAGCATCTGGAGGCGGGAGCGAAGCGCGTGATCGTCTCGGCGCCCGCCAAAGACGAGGACATTCCCACGGTGGTGTACGGCGTCAACACCTATGTCGAGGCGGACGGTCCGATCGTGTCCTGCGCGAGCTGCACGACCAACTGCATCGCGCCGGTCGTGGAAATCATCGGCCGCCATCTCGGGTTTCGCAAAGCGGTGATGAACACGGTCCATGCGTATACCTCGAGCCAGGCAATCGTGGACGGACCGAACAAGAAAATGCGGCGGGGAAGGGCCGGCGCGGCGAATCTCGTGCCCTCCACGACGGGAGCGACCACCGCGGCGAGCCGGGCGCTGCCCTCGCTCCGCGGCCGCTTCCGGGGCACGGCGGTGCGCGCGCCGGTTCCGGTGTGTTCGCTCGCGGACATCGTGATACTGACGGAGCGATCGACCACCGTGGACGACGTCAACCGGTTGCTGCTCGCCGAAGCAGGCAGCCAGCGCTACGCGGGCGTGGTGGGCGTCACGGAGGACCCGGTGGTGTCTTCCGACATCATCCAAGATCCTCGCGCCTCGATCATCGACCGTGAAATGACGCAGGTCGTCGACGGCGATCTGGTCAAGGTGATGAGCTGGTACGACAACGAATGGGGCTATGCCAGCCAGATGGTCCGTCAAGCCGCCAGCATGGCCGGAATGCTCGCCGCGCAGCCGGCGACCCCGCGGAAGCGGTGAGTGCCGAGCCGCTCGGAAGAGACGCCTCTCCGATGAGCTCGACACCCGCAGCTCAGCGCTCGGCGCCCGCTTCACTAGGCCACGTCCGTCTCCTGCACCAGCGGCCTGACCATGCTCATGCGCGGATGGGTCGTTTGCCGCCCGGCCGCATGGCCCCGGTGACGGAACGAGGGCGCGGCCAGCCGCTCGTACAGGTTCAGGTACGCGCGCACCATGCGCTCGACCGTGAACCGCCGCTCGAACGTCTCGCGGCATCGCGACCGGTCGAGCAGATGCACGGCGCCGACCGCCTGCGCCAGTGCGTCCAAGTCGTTGCAGACGTAGCCGGTCACGCCGTGGTCCAGCACCTCGGGAATCGAGCCGCGCCGGTAGGCCAGCACCGGCGTACCGCAGGCCAGCGCCTCGATCAGGACGAGACCGAACGGCTCGGGCCAGTCGTACGGGCACAGCAGCGCGGCGGCTTCCCCGAGGAAGTCGTTTTTCTCCGCATCGCTGATTTCCCCTACGTACTCGACCAACGGATGCTCCAGCAGACGCTCGATCTTTCGCTTGAAGTACTCCTGGTCCATCGGGTCCACCTTGGCCGCGATGCGCAACGGCATGCCGACGCGCTTGGCGATTTCGATGGCGTGATCCGGACATTTCTCCGGAGAGATGCGTCCGAGAAACGCGAGATAGGACCCCTTGGCCGGGTGGAACGTGTAGAGATCCTTTGGGATGCCGTGGTGCACCGTGCCAAGCCAGTTCGCCTTGGGCAAGGGCGTCCGTTGGGCGTCCGAGATCGATATGACCGGCAACTCGGCATATTCCTCGAAGATGGCCGCCAATTCGGGAAGATCCAGCCGTCCATGCAGCGTCGTCAGGACGGGCGCATGAGCCCTCCGGCTCATGGGAAACCCTAGGAAATCCAGGTGGGAGTGGATGATGTCGAACTGTCCGGATGCGGCGCCGAGGGCCTGCTCCAGCATGACGATCAACGGAGCGTCCCGGTTCAGGAATCCGTTCTCATGCAGACGAAGCGCTTTGGGGCAGCACGCCTTCAGATGCGCGGCGGTCCGGGAATCGCCGCTCGCAAACAGCGTGACGTCGTGGCCCAACCGGACCAATTCCTCCGTGATATACGAGACGATTCGTTCCGTCCCTCCATACAGTTGTGGCGGCACACTTTCCCAGAGGGGCGAGATCTGCGCGATCTTCATTGACTAATCCTTTCTGTGAGTAGCACTAGACCAAAGATTAGAAATTGTGGGTGCTTCTGAAGACGCTCTCACTATGGCCGACTCCCGGAAGCGTTCGAACTGGGGTTCCGCCTAGGTCATGCCGTGTTCAGACCCTAAGGCTCCGCCGCCTGGAGATGGAGGGCTCCTCCGGGATTCTCCCGATCCCCCCTCCATGATTTCCTTACCCACTTTCCATGCAACCCCCGATAGTCCTGCCGGTGGGGATTCGCTACTGTGACACCAGGTGATCATGAGGCCGGCACGGGCACGCCACCGGCCCGTGGATCCCGGATACGTCAGCCTGCTGCTCCGGACCGGCCGTCTCCGCGAGACGGGCGCGCCGGGCAGACGGAATTTCTCATGGGATTTCGGGTTTGGGGAAATGACCAAAACCGAAGGGGGCGAAGCCTTGCTCCAGCACGAGGATAGGAAGCTGGCCGACATTCGAGATTACTGCAACGCATCACGACCACAGGGAAAGCGTTGGTATGCCTTATGGACCCACAGTCACTGCGAGCGGTTGGTGCGCGATCAACTCGGCGTCAAGGGATTCGAGCTCTTTTTGCCGATGATCGGCGTGTGGTCCAGGAGAGCGGGCGTCCGGCGGCGCATTCTGCGCCCTATGTTCCCGGGCTATCTGTTCCTCTGCGACGCACTGACGGGCGGGCGGTATGCCGAGGTGCTGAAGGCCCGCGGGCTGGTCGGTGTGCTCAGCAGGGGGCAGGGCGGGCCAGCCGCGATCCCCGAGAACGAGATCGACGCGATCCGCGCGCTGGTGCGATCGGAGTTGCCCGCGCTGCCGCATCCGTATCTCAAGACGGGGCAGCGGGTACGGATCAGGAGCGGGCCGCTCGCCGACGTCGAAGGGGTCCTGGTCGATCATCGGCCGCCCAAGGGATTGCTGGTGCTTTCGGTTCATCTGTTCCGCCGCAGCGTGGCCGTCGAAGTCGATTCCGCGCTGGCCGAGGCGGCATGAGTCACGAACCCTGCGAGCACCGTGGCCGAAGGGAAAGTGCGACACGTTCATGCGCAACCGGTGGCTGACCGTCGCCCTGGTTCTGCTGGGGAACCTGGCCGCGCCGTGGCCCGTCTTCGCCCAGTTGATGCAGGGCATCCCACGGTCTCCGATGGAAATGCTGGCCGGCGCCGAACGACCGCCTCAGGGCCTGTACATCATGCCCTGGGTCGCCGCCGGCGTCGTGTACGACAGTAACGTCTTCTTTCGATCCAGAGACTTGGGGCCCCAAGACGACGTCTTTCTCCGAGTGACCCCGGGCCTCCAGGCGAGCTACCAATCGACCCCGTTGACGGTGGTGGCCAACTACCGGTTCGACGCCGAGGAATATAGCCACTTCCACACGTTGTCCACCGTCCAGCAGCGGCAGTTCGGCACGGTGGAGCTGCGATACCGTCCGTCGGTAAATTGGAATTTGAGCAACACGCTCGGCTACGCCCAAACCCGCACGCCGTTCGAATTGAATTTCCTCACCTCGGCGCAGGTGGCCCGCATCAAGACCGAACGGTACTTCGTCAGTCCGGCCGCGGAATACCGCATCGATCCCTACACCCGGCTGCGCGGCGAATATGCGTTCTCAAAGGACATCTTCGGCGGGCAGGTGGACATCAACAGCCACATCTTCACGCTGGGCATGGAGCGGCGGCTCGGCGCGCATGACACGATCGGTCCCGGTTACATCGGCCGCCACTTCACGTTCAGTGGTGATTTCAACACGCCGATCGCGGGATTCCTGGGCGGGAATCCGAATGACGTCAATTCGCATGCCTTCGTCGTGAACTGGGCGCATGAGTTTGCGGCGGGCACCAGGCTCGACGTCCGGGCCGGCCCCCGGTTCACCAACGGCGGCCTCGACGACCGGCCCGAAGCCCTGGTGGGGCTGCGGAGACGGATTCAGAACGGGGAACTGGGACTGACCTATACGAGCGCGATCACGACGGTCATTGGCACGGTGGGAAGCACCAGGACCGACAACGTGACGTTGACCGCCCTCTACGAGCCGGTCAAACATTTCACGCTCACGGCCGCCCCCACCGTGGCCTGGATCAAAAACAGCACGTTCTCGTCCACGATTTACACCGCCTATGTCGAGGCGGCGTATCAGTTCAACAAATTCGTCACCGCGAAAGGGTCGGCGTACTTCAGTCATCAGGAAAGCGAGCTTACCGGGTCGAGCGGCACGTTCGTCATTCCGCGCAACGTGTTTTGGTTCCGCGTTGAATTGACCTATCCCACACGCTGGGAGGATTAGACATCCATGTCTGACCGGAGGATCACGATGAGACCACGTCTGTTCACAATAGGACTCGTGCTCGTTTCTTTGAGCGTCGCCCCGTCGCAGGCCGCCGATTCGGCATCCGCGTCCAAGGACGGAGCCGGCTCTTCGCTGGCGGATCAGGACCACACCCTGGGGACCGCGCAGGAGGTGGGCGAATACAAGATCGGACCGGAAGACGTGCTCGACGTGTCGGTCTGGAACAACAGCGCCATCAGCCGGACGGTCCCGGTCCGGCCGGACGGCAAGATTTCCCTGCCGCTGGTCAACGACGTCCAGGCGGCGGGCCTCACGCCGAATCAACTTCGCAGCGTCCTGATCAAGAAGCTCGCCGAGTACGTGCCCTCGCCGGAAGTGTCCGTCATCGTCCGCGAGGTCCACAGCTTCAAGGTGTCCGTCATCGGCGAAGTCAAAAAGACGGGTCGTCACGAGTTGAAGGGCCGCGCGACGGTGCTCGACATCCTGGCCATGGCGGAAGGCTTCGGCGAATTCGCGGGAAAGAGCCGGATCGTCGTGTTGCGGCCGGAGGGCAAAACGATGCGGCAGATCCCGTTCAACTACAACAAAGTCCTGTCCAACAACGGCGCGCTGGAGAATTTCTTCCTCCAGCCTGGCGACATCATCGTCGTCCCATAAGCGAGGCACGGAGGAGACGCCATGCAGGGCCAGGAATCACGATCGCCGTTGGCGCACGCGCTCCAGGTTTGGCATCGCAGGAAGTGGTTGGGCCTGGTGTTGTTCAGCTTGCCGGCAGCCGCGCTGCTCAGCATCACCTTCAACCTGCCCAACTTGTACAGCTCGACCGCCACGGTGCTGGTCGAGCAACAACAAGGGCCCGACGCGTTCGTCAAGACGCCGGTGACCGGAGAAGCGGATACGCGGCTCAACCTCATCCGGGAAAAACTGCTGAACCGAGCCGGGCTTCTCGAGCTCGTCCAGCGTTTCAATCTGTACCCCGAGCTGCGGAAACGGGCGCCCGAAGAAGCGGTGGTCGAGCGCATGCGGCGGGACATCTCCCTCGAGGCCAAGGAGCTGCAGCGGCAGGTGTACGGACGAGACGGCACCTTCGGATTCAAAGTCAGCTACCGCGGCCGGGACGCGGAAACGGTGGCCAACGTCGCGAACACGCTCGCCTCGCAGTACGTCGAGGAGAATCTCCGGATGCGCACGCGGCAGGCGACCGAAACGGCCAACCTCCTGAAGAGACAGCTGGACGACATCAAGGAGCGCCATGAGGAGCAGGAGCGGAAAATCGCGAACTTCAAGCAGCGGCACATGGGAGAGCTGCCCGAGCAAGTGGAGGTGAACCTCTCGACCCTCGGAAGGCTCAACCAGGAGTTGAGCCTGAACAGCGAAAATCAGATGCGCATCCTGGAGCGGCGCGAGCGGCTCGGCAAGCAGCTCATCGAGATCAACGCGGGCGCGCCGGCCTCCACCTACTACAACCCCGACTCCCTGTCGCACCAGCTGGAAAAACTCCGGACCGAGCTGACCGCGCTCAGGACCAGAGCCAGTGCGAAGCATCCCGACGTGCGGCGGCTCGAGGGCGAGATCGCGGCCATCGAAAAGGCCCTGGGGGAAACGGCCAAGGAAGCCAAGCTCGACCCCGCGCAGTCGGCCGCGCTCCTCTCGGATCCCGAAGAAATCAAGAAGGCGCTGCACGAGCTCGACCGCGACCTGACCCGGCTCAAAGCCGAGGAGCAGCGTCTCCGGGGCGAGCTGTCGGCGTACCAACGACGCGTGGAGCGGTCCCCCCAGCACGCGCAAGAGTTCCAGCAGCTCGAGCGCGATTACAAGATGACGCGGGATTTGTACTTCTCGGTCCTGCAGCGATACGAAGACGCGCAGCTCGCCGTGACGATGGAGCAGGCGAAACACAGCGGACAGCTGCGCATCGTCGATCCGGCGGTGCCGTCGAAATTCCCGGCGGCGCCGAACCGCCTGAAGTTGATCCTGGCGAGCCTCGTCCTGTCGTTCGGGCTTGCCGCGGGCGGCATGCTGCTGGCCGAACATCGCGACCGGTCTTTTCACGACGTCGAGAGCCTCCGGGGATTCACCCGTGTGCCCTTGCTGGTCCGCGTGCCGGCGATCGTGACGAAAGCCGACCGCGTGCGGACCTACCGCCGGTTGACGCTCGGAACCGGCGCCTCCGCCGTCGGCCTCGTCGCGATCATGGGACTCTGTTCGTACTGGGCCTGGGACAACGAGCCGCTGGTGTGGATGTTGAGCGAAAACAAGGCGCAAACGCGATAGCGGGCGCCGCCTTAAGGAGCCGCTTCACCATGAAACCACAGATGAACCCCGTCTTGCGCACCTCGCCGCTCCAATCGACTCCTTCGGCGGCTTCGTACGCCCAAGCGGACGCCCGCCAGGAGCCGGCTCCGGCCGACAAGGCCGGCGGGCGGGCCAGACCCGACGATCATCTGGTCAGCCTCACGGCTCCCACCACGATGGAGGCGGAGCAATATCGGACGCTGGGCCTGATGCTCGAGCAACGCCGCCATTCGGGCCTCCTCCAGGTCGTCGGAATTTCGAGCCCGACCATGGGCGACGGCAAGACGCTGACGGCGATCAACCTGGCCGGCGCGCTCGCGCAGCCGACCGGCTCGCGGGTCCTCCTCATCGACGGGGATTTCCGCAAGCCGTCGGTCCCCCAGCAGCTCGGCCTGCGCGAGAGCACCGGTCTCGGAATCCGTGACGCGATCGTGGATCCGGCCCTCGCCTTGAAAGACATCGTGCGCCGCCTGCCCGGGTGGAATTTGTCGATCGCCATGGCGGGTCGCTCCCAGGTCATGCCGCACGACATTTTCAAGTCGAGCCGCTTCACCGAGTTGATCGACGAAGCGCGCCGCGAGTACGAATGGGTCGTCATGGATACCGCGCCGCTGATTCTCGCTCCGGATTGTCTCATGCTCGGACGGACCGTGGACGGCTTCGTCATCGTGGTGCGCGCGAACAAAACGTCCCGCGAGGAAGTGGCGGAGGCGTTGAATATCCTCGGTCCCGCCAAGCTGCTGGGCTTGGTGTTCAACGACGACGACCGGCTCCTCCGTTCCTACGGCTACGGCCACTACTATTCCGCCTCGGCTCACGCCCGGTAAGAAGGAGCCGGCGTCGCCGCCGGACATGGCATGGACATGCGCAGACTCTTGCCCGTCCCTTGGCCGTCACGCGTCGTCGTCTCGGCGGCGATCCTCGCTGCGCTCACCGGGCTGGTCGCCTGGGAGGGCATGGACCTGACGTCCTGGCTCCTCGGGACCGGAGCGTTGCTCGTGCTGGGCAATCGGGCCGTCGGTGGACGTCGCGTCGCGGCACGCAGCCGCTTCGTCGAGAACGTGCTCGTCATCGGCGAAACGGAACTGGCCCGGCCTCTCATTGCGGAGCTGAAGCGGCGACGCAGGCGTTACCGCGTGCTCGATTTGTCGGGACCCGGAGAGGCGGGGCGCGTGTACAAGAACGGCGTGCCGTTTGTCGGGTCCCTGGAAGCGGGCCTGCGGGTGTTGCCGCAGCCGCACCGCATCGTGGTCGCGCTCGGCGAGCGCCGGGGCCGGATGCCGGTCGAAGCGTTGCTCGACGCCAAACGGCGCGGGATCGCGATCGAGGACGCGGTGCAGTTCTCCGAGCGGCTGACCGGCCGGCTCGCGCTGGACCGGCTCCATCCCAGCCATTTGATCTTTTCGGCAGAGCTCCGTCGCATGTCGCTGTACGGCGCGATGCAGCACGCGATGAGTTTGCTGGTGTCGGCGATCGGGCTGGTGTTGACCGCGCCCGTCATGGCGGTGATCGCGATCCTGATCAAGTGGGACTCGCCCGGCCCCGTGCTCTTCGTCCAGGAACGGATCGGCAAAGACGGCAAGCCGTTTCCGCTGATGAAATTCCGGACGATGCATCCCGTGACCCGGAGCCCGTCGGAATGGGTACGGGACAACGGCATGCGGATTACACGAGTCGGCCGGTGGTTGAGGAAATTCCGGCTGGACGAGCTGCCTCAGCTCTTCAACGTGCTCTGCGGACACATGAACCTCGTGGGGCCTCGGCCTCATCCGGTCTCGAACTATGCCCTGTTCCTGGACCGCATTCCCTTCTACGCCTTCCGCACGATGGTCCGCCCCGGCATCACGGGCTGGGCCCAGGTGCGATACGGCTACGCCAATGATCTCCAGGAGGAGACCGAGAAGATGCGGTACGACCTCTACTATATCAAGTATCAGTCGTTCCGCCTCGATCTCGAGATCCTGCTCCGGACCATCGGCGTCGTCATGCTCGGCAGGGAAACGAGGCCGGCCCCCATGCCGGCTTCCACGCCGGACCTCGAGGAGGAAAAGGAAGCGGCGTAGCCAGCAGGACCGGCGATGACCACAAGGCCGAGCGGGGAGGGGACTGCTGAGCGGCTCGGTCCTTTCGGTGAACATGGCTCAAGAACTTCAGCTTGAATGGTGGCGGCCGCAGCCGCAGACCGAGTCGGCGGAAGAGGACCGCCATCCCGAGGCCCCGCAACAGGGCTCGCTCCCGTACTGGTCGTTGATGGCCTTCACGGGGGTGCTGCTCTTCTCGCCGCAAAACTACATTCCGGCGCTGGCGCCGTTTCGGCCGGCCTTGCTCGTCATCGGGATCGGCATCCTGTCATTTCTCGCGGACCGATGGGCCAGGCGCCTCCCTCTCATTGAATGGACGCGCGAGGCGAAGCTCATTGCCGCGCTGGCGACACTCGCCGCCCTGACCGTTCCCTGGTCGGCCTGGCCCGGCGGCACCCTCTCCGTCCTCATCGAATATGTGAAGACGGCGGCCGTGTTCGTGCTCTTGAGCCATGTCATCACAACGACGGCGCGCTTACGGCAGACGGCCTGGATCCTCACCGCCATGGCGATCGGACTCGGGCTCTTTGCCGTCTATAACTCGCTGACCGGCGTGACGATCGAGGACCGGGTCATGGGAAACCAGGCGACGCTCACCAGAAACCCCAACGACCTCGCCCTGATGATCAATTTGCTGCTCCCGCTCACAGTGGGCCTGTTTCTCTCGACGGAGGTGCCGTGGCAACGGACGATTCTCTTGATGGCGATCGGCATGGAAGCGTTGACGGTCGTGCTGACCTATTCGCGCGGCGGCGCGATCACCCTCGGCGTGATCTTTCTCGTGTATCTGTGGAAACTCCGGCGCCGCCCCGAGCGCAGCTGGATGTACGGCCTGATCGCGGTGGCGGTCTTGTCGTTGCCGCTTCTGCCCGCCTCGTATTTCGAACGCATGAGCACGATCACGAACCTCCAGGCGGATCGGACGGGGTCGGCCCAGGAGCGCTGGAGCGACATGGTCATCGCCGGGAAAACGATCCTGGCCAATCCGTTGCTCGGCGCGGGCATGGGCATGAATTCCCTCGCGATGCGAGAGGCGAGGGGCGGCGGATGGGTCCCGGTTCACAACGTCTACCTCGAGCACGCGCTGGACTTGGGGATCCCGGGCCTGCTGGTGTTTCTCGGGCTCCTGGCTTCTTGCCTGAACGGCGCGGCGCTCGTTCAGCACCAGGCGGTGTCCCGTCCCTTGTACGCATTGGCGCAAGGACTGCACGTCAGTCTGATCGCCTATGCGACGGCGGCGATGTTTCATCCGGTGAGCTATCACTACTACTTCTATTACATCGCCGGGTTGGCCGTGGCTGCGCGCAGCATCGCGGCAACGAGGCCTGACGCCGCCGAGGAGGTCCACGCATGAGGCTCGACCTAGAGTCCGATGCCGAGCCGGCGGAGGGGCCGGCGATCGCCGCCCCGCCATCGGCGCGCCGGGCGGCTGACCGGTCGGAGGCCCCGATCCGCCTGCTGAAATTCCTCGCCTATCTCGCGATCGGCGGAACCGAGCGGCAGATCCTCAATTTGGCGGCTGGCCTGGATCGCCGCCGCTTCTCGGTCGAACTCGGCTGCTTCGGACATTTACGGGATCAGGTTGCCGTCGACCTCAGCCATACCCGCGTCCTGGAATACAAGATCGGAAAGTTGTACGGGGTCCGCGCGCTGACACAGGTCCTCCGGTTGGCCGGCCACATGCGGCGGCAGCACATCGACATCGTTCATGCCTACAATTTCTACGCGAACGTGTTCGCCGTGCCGGCCGCGCGTTTGGCCGGTGTCCCGGTCGTCCTCGCCTCCATTCGAGACACCGGGGAATATTGGACGCCCCGGCAACGGACGGTGAACAGACTCGTCTGCCGTCTCGCGGACCGCGTGATCGTCAATGCCGACGCGATCAAGACCGGCTTGATCGCCGAAGGCTACGACCCCGAGCGCCTCGTCGTCATCCACAACGGCATCCATTGTCCGGAGCCCGTCTCGAATCCGGATGCCGCGGTCCTCCGACGAGAATGGAATTTCCCGCCGAACGCGCCGCTCGTGGGAGTCGTCGCCCGCATTGCGCCGCAAAAGGGGTTGGAATATTTCCTGCGCGCAGTCCCGGCGATCTCCAGCCGCGTTCCCGACGCCCGGTTCGTGATCGTCGGGGACAACTGCGTGAACCGGGAGTACCGCGACGGCGTGGAGCACTTCTCGCGCCGGCTCGGCCTGGAGCACCTGGTGCGGTTCACGGGCTTCCGCCTTGACGTCCCGCGGTTGCTTCCCTGCCTCGCGGTCTCGGTCTTGCCGTCGATCAGCGGAGAAGGGTTGTCCAACTCCCTTTTGGAGTCCATGGCGGCGGGAGTTCCGGTCGTGGCGACGACGGTCGGGGGCAACCCGGAAGTCGTCCTCGACGGCGTCACCGGCCTGCTCGTCCCCTCGCACGATCCGGACGCCCTCGCGAACGCCGTCTGCCGCGTGCTGCAAGATCCGGGACTCGCGGCGGCCTTCGGACATGCCGCACGCCGCCGCGTGCTGGAGCGCTTCGCCAATGACCGGATGATCCGCGACACCGAACGTCTCTATCACGAGCTCCTGCGCCACTCGACGCGGCCCCGTTGGGCGGCCGCGGCGACGATGTAGCGCACCCGGACATGCCCCGGCCCCTCAACTCCTCATGCACGTAGAATTAATCTCAGATCGACCGAGATTCGTTGCGCTGGAGTCGGTATGGAACCGGCTGGTGGACGAGGCCGGCATTCCGTTCCCGTTTGTGCGGCATGAATGGCTTCGGGCGCTTCTCGAGTGTTTCGGCATCGGAAGGCACTTGTACATCCTGGTGGCCTGGGACCAGGGACGCCCCGCCGGAATCGCGCCGCTCATGCGGGATCAAACCCTCATGTACGGAATTCCGGTCCGGCGGATACGCGGCATCGCGAACGTCTACAGCGAGCGCTTCGATTTCATCCTGGCCCGGCGTCCCCACGAAGCCGGCGCCGCGATCTGGGACTACCTGGTGAACCACGCCGAGGAATGGGACGTCCTTGAGCTGCCGCAGCTGCCGGCGGGATGCCGCGCGCTGGCAACCATTCGGCAGGCGGACGTGGAGCGCCGGTTGCTGTTCGGACAATGGTCATCGACCGATTCTCCCTACGTGTCGGTCACGGACACGTGGGACCGCTATCTGCAGGGCCTCAAGAAGCCGCACCGCACGAACGTGCGACGAGCGCAGCGGCGTTTGGAGACGTTGGGGCCCGTCGGTCTCGACGTCGTGGTCTGTAACGACCGCCTCGACAGCGATCTCGACGAAGCGCTGAACCTCGAAGCCGTCACGTGGAAGGACGAGGGCGGAACGGCCATTCGATCGCGGGCCGACAGCCTGGCGTTTTACCGGCGCCTGTTGAGGACGGCCGGCGAACGTGGATGGCTCCGCATTTATTTTCTGACGTTGGGAGACAAGCGGATCGCCGTCCGCATCGCGCTGCTCTTTCGCAACCGCGTGTACATGCTGAAATCCGGGTATGATCCCCGCTATGCGGCCTTTGCTCCGGGCCATCTCCTGTGTCTGAAGATCATGGAAGAAGCCTGGAGTCTCAAATTCGAGGAAGTGGATTTTCTGGGGGACTCCGAGCGATGGAAGCTCGCCTGGTCCACCGGCTTGCGCCCTCACACCTGGCTGTTCGTCTTTCCCAAGCGCCTGAAGCCCAGGCTGTTGCACTATCTCAAGGCCACCCTCTGTCCCCGCATCAAGGCCAGTCCTCTGAGAACCGTCGCGCTCAAAATGCACGTGGAACTGCAGGAACTCAGCGGCCGCGCGCCGGTGAACCGGCTGCGTCGGGGCCTCCTCCGGCACGGCCTCGCCGGCTGCGCCAAGATCGCCGCGCGCTCTGCGGCGCGGACGCTGGGCGGCGCGGTCTACCGGCACGAGCGTCACATCTGGTATGCGGCCGAGCCGCCGGCAATCGTGCGCCGGCCTTTGCCTGAAGGGTTGACGCTCAAACGCTCGGGGCCCGAGGATCTCGAGCTGCTGTCCGAATCCAACCTCTTCGCCTGGAGCGAGGCCGAAGCGTACTTCGCGAACGGGGGACAGCTCTGGATCGTGCTCGACCGGCAGCAGGCGCTATTCTGTTGCTGGGTGTTCCGGGAACGCATGCCCATGGTGGCCGCACGCAGCGGGTGGAAAGCGCTACCGCCGAGCACGATCTGCATCGAGGGCGTCGTCACCGATCCTGGACACCGGGGACGAGGCATCGCCCCGGCGGCCTGGTCCTCGATCGCGCGCACGCTCGGCCGCGAAGGGGTGCGCATCATCGCGATGAAAGTCGAGGAGGGCAACACGGCGATGAGACGCGCCGCCCAGAAGGCCCAGTTCGAAGAACTGGCGGTTACGGATTATCTGCATGTCCCCCTCTCGTCCCGCGTGCAGGTGCACCCGTTGGCCGAGACCGCGGGAATCAAGAAAGAGATGTTGGCCGAGCTCCGGAAGCTTGCCGCGTAAGCACCGGTCACGGCCTCAGAAACCCCATGCTCCGCCATACCGTCTACGTGCCGGCCTGGCAAGGCTTCACGCTGCGGGACATGCTGTCGCCGCCCGTCGCGGCGCCCGCCCCGTTTCCGTTCCAAGAGGCGCATCAGACCGCGTTCCATACGGCGCGGAGCGCCATCTATCATTTGTTCCGGAAGCTCGCGGCCGCGGGCAGACAGACCGTGCTCGTGCCCGACTACCATATGGGAAACGAGATCCGGGCGATCCGGGCGGCGGGCGCCGAGATCCGCGTATTTCACATCGGTCCCGACGGCCAGCCCGACCTCGACCAAGTGCGCCGGCTGTGCGGCGCGGGCGTCGACGTGCTGTTCACGATTCACTATGCCGGCTGGCCGCAGCCCATCCGCGCGCTGCGTGCGGTGTGCGACGAGCACGGCGTGGCGCTTGTCGAAGATTGCGCCTTGTCCTTGTTGAGCGAGAGCGGCGGAGCGCCGCTCGGGTCATTCGGCGACTACGCCGTCTTCTGCCTGTACAAGACGCTGCCCGTCCTCGACGGCGGTCTGCTGGTTCAGAACCGGGACCCGTTCGAGGAATTGACGGCCTTGGCGCTCGAACGAACGGGCCGAGCCTTCGAATGGGGACAGGCGGCCGAGCTCTGGGTGGAGCGGACGCGAGGGCGGATGCCGGCCTTGGGCGCGGCCCTCTCGACGTGCAAGCGGAGAGTCGGCGCGCTGCTGACCGCCCTTCGAGTGGAGCGCATCCCCGTCGGGGACATCGGTTTCAACCCCGCCCACAGCCGCATCGCGATGTCCGCCTGGTCCCGGCATCTGCTCGCTCGATCCCAGTGCATCGAGATCCGGTGCAAACGGCGCAGCAATTTTTTACTGCTGGCCGGGGAGTTGGCGCAGGCGGGGATCGCTCCCTGGCTCGCGCTCGAGGAGGGCGTCTGCCCGTTGTTCTACCCGTTGCTCGTGAAAGACAAATCCGCCGCCGCCCAGGCGCTCCGGAGGCGGGGCATCATCGCGACCGAGTTATGGAACCGGGGCGACCCGGAATGCGCCGTCCACGAGGGTGCGGGCTCCCGATTCTTGCGACGCCATCTCCTGGAGCTGCCCATCCATCAGGACGTGGACGAAACTCAGCTTCGATACATCGCCCGCTGCGTGACGGATCTCAACCTCTCGTTGGACGGCGCGGGCTCTTACCCGCACGGTTTTCGCGGAGCCGGCACCGTTCGGCCGCACGCCGCCGCGTAGTCGTTCTCGGTATCGCCGCTCAGATCTCTCATGCCCGCGTTCCCTTCCGGGGAATGCGGAATCGGGACGCGGTTGTCTCAGTGGGTGGGAACCCGCCGCCCGGCACAACGGCATGCCAGGCACGCGAGTATCATGCGCCACATCGTACTTATCATCACTCTTACTGTTCGG
>DASTSI010000247.1:0-13889 GCA_035760745.1 Nitrospira sp.
GGTGTCCGGCTGCCGATTCCTCGACGTTTATGCCGGCACGGGAGCGGTCGGGATCGAAGCGCTGAGCCGTGGAGCTGCATCAGCCACGTTTGTCGAGGCCAATCCGAAGACGGCCCAGCTTCTCAAGAAAAATCTTGCCGCCTGCCAATTGACTGAACGAGCCGTGGTGAGAACGACCGCTGCGGAAACATTCTTCCAGCGCTCTGACTGGTGGGAGGGACCGTACGATCTTGTGTTCGCCGATCCACCCTATGCTGACGCCGATGCCCTTGAGGCCTTCGAGGACGCGTGCAATCTCGGTCTGCTGAGCGCGGACGGTGTGCTGGTGATCGAACGGCTGGCGAAAGCGTCATTGCCGACGGCATTTGCCCGGACTCAGCTCGTCAAACGCTATGTCTACGGTGATACCGCGCTCTTTGTCTATCGGTCAGCGTCGGAAGGCGCGAGGTCGACATGAAGATCGCGATCTACCCTGGGACCTTCGATCCTATTACGCATGGACATACGGATATCATCGTGCGAAGCCTGCGCGTGTTCGATAAGGTGGTCGTGGCCGTTGCCCCCAATCCGGCTAAGCATCCTCTCTTTGACCTGGCGGAACGTGTGGAGATGGTCAAGCTTGTGATGAAAGACATCGGGCAAGTCGAAGTCGTGACCTTTCGAGGCCTCCTCGTCGAGTACGTGCAGCAATCGGGGGCCCATGCCATTATTCGAGGACTCCGCGCCATTTCGGATTTCGAACACGAGTTCCAAATGGCGTTGATCAATCGGAGGTTGGCGAAGGACGTGGAAACAGTCTTTTTGATGCCGAGCGAAGAATTCTCGTACTTGTCTTCAACAATTATCAAAGACGTGGCGAAGCATGGAGGCGACCTGACGGCATTTCTGCATCCCGAGGTTGCACGTCGGCTTCAGGCGCGCATCAGGAGCCTACAAACATGAAATTGGCAGCACGAGTTGCGCGGATTGCTCCCTCGCCGACCCTCGCCATGGCGGCAACCGCCAAGGCAATGGCGGCGCAGGGCATCGACGTCATCGATTTTTCCACGGGCGAGCCGGATTTCGATACGCCGGCGCCGGTAAAAGCGGCGGCCGAAGCGGCGATCCGGGCCGGGTTCACCAAGTACACGCCCTCGTCGGGCATTGAAGAACTCCGCGTAGCGATTGCCGATAAGTTGGAGCGCGAATTGGGCCTGCGTTACGAAAAGTCTCAGATCTTGGTGTCTTGCGGCGCGAAGCATTCTCTGTACAATCTCGCGGAGGCGTTTCTCGAGGCGGGCGATGAAATTATTATCCCGACTCCCTACTGGGTCTCTTATTCGGACCAGGCCTTGTTGAACGACGCGACGGCCGTGTTGCTTCCAACCAGGGAGGACGACGGCTATGCCATTGATGAGCACCAACTACGGCGGTGCATCACCCCGCGTACGAAGGCGATCCTCATCAATAGTCCCTGTAATCCCACGGGAGCGACCTATGACCGGAAGACCTTGGAAAGCCTTGCTGCGATTGCGCTGGAACACGATCTTCTCATTATTTCAGACGAAATCTACGAAAAGATCATTTACGATGGGCTCACGCACGTCAGCATCGCGACCCTCGGGCCGGACGTTGCGGCCCGTACGGTGATCGTCAACGGGGTATCAAAGGCCTACGCCATGACCGGCTGGCGCATCGGCTATGCCGCGGGACCAAAGGATTTGATTCAGGCGATGGGCAACATTCAGAGTCAGAGCACCTCGAATCCCTGCTCCATCTCTCAGAAGGCCGCGGTCGCGGCCCTGCGCGAGGGGGAGCCGTTCACGGTCAAGATGGTCGAGGAGTTCGATCGTCGTCGACGGGCGATTGTCGCGGGGCTGAATAAGATTCGGGGAGTATCCTGTCGAATGCCAAGCGGGGCGTTCTACGCCTTTCCAAACATCAAAGGCGTGCTCGGGAAACAGGGACCAAGGGGCCCGCTCAAGACACCGTCAGAGCTGGCTGACTATCTGCTGAAAGAAGCCCATATCGCCGTGGTGCCCGGGGAGCCGTTCGGCAGTGACGAGCATGTCCGTCTCTCGTACGCCACCAGCATGGAAACGATCACTAGGGGTCTCGCACGCCTTGACAATGCTCTAGGCCGACTTATCTGACCCCCGTTGAACGCTTAGGAGGGAGCACTGTGCCGATTTACGAATATGTGTGCGAGGGCTGTGCCTATAAATTCGAAGTGAAGCAAAGCATCAAGGACGAGCCCCTGGCCGTCTGCGATCGCTGCGGCCAGGCGGTGAAGCGCGTTATTTCGTCGCCCGCCATCATGTTCAAAGGATCTGGCTGGTATATCACCGACTATTCCGACAAGCTGAAGCCTCCGACGAACGGCAATGCCGCCGCGGAGGGCGCTGGGGAGAAGAAGGAACCGGCTTCGGCTTCTCAGCCCGCGTCCACGCCTGCTCCGACGGCGCCGGCGGCCGCTCCCAGCGCACCAACCGGTCCCTCGGCTTCGACGAGTACCCCATCGACGCCCGCGGCTCCGTCTAAATAACGTCGGGACGAGTTACCGGGTACTGGTCTTCTTCGCGACCTGCTTCTTGCCGATGGAAGCCTTCGCCGTCGGTTTTGCGGGGACCTTGCCGGAGCTAGCCTTGGCCGTCGAAGCCGGTTTGGCCGGGGCGCTCTTTGCGGACTTATTCAGCCGCTCTTGGAGGGTCGTCACGCTGCTTTGCAGGCTGGCGATCATCGTGCTTTTGTCGCGACTGGCGCGGCTCAAGTCATCGACCTGCGCCTGCAAATCGTCCTTCACCTTGCTGAGCGATGCGAGCTGAGTTTGGAGTTGAGCCTTTTCGGCGGTGACCGTTTGAAGCTCGGAGCGCAGCTGTTCGATCTGCGTCTGCAGGGCCGGTGGCCAATAGTCGCACCCGGTTAGGGCTATCGAAAAAGCCACAACGATTCCCATCAACGTGCTCGCCTGTCTCCCCATCACTCTGCCTCCTCATTAGGTGAACCGCGCTCGTTCTAATGCCTACCGCATCACGCAACCGTCATACCGTGTGTCTCTAGCACGTTCTGAATCATCTGTCGAGAGACCGCACCTTCTCGGAGTATCGTCATCGGTTCTCCAGGATCGATCACAGTCGATGGTAATCCGCCGGGAGTAGGCCCTGCATCGACGACCAGTTCGATCTGATCGTCGAACTCGCGCAGGACGTCCTCGGCCGTCGTCAGAGGAGGGCAGCCGGCTCGATTTGCGCTCGTGCCCGTCACGGGGCCGACGATCCGCAAGAGTTCGATCAGCGGGGCGCAGGAGCTGAGCCGCACGCCCACCCGGCCCGTGTTGCCCGTCAGGTTTCGGGAAAGAGCGGGATGGGCTGGCAACAGAATCGTGAGGGCTCCCGGCCAAAACCGCTCCATAAGCAGCCGGGCGCCCGGAGATATCGTCGAGGCGACTGAGGAAAGTTGTGCCGGTTCTGCAAGGAGGATCAGCACGGGTTTGCCGTCTTCCCGGCCCTTGACGCGCAGCAGTCGCCCTACGGCTTCTTCCGAGAAGGGATCGACGGAGAATCCGTAAAAGGTTTCCGTCGGCAGCGCGACGATTCCCTGACGGCGAATTGCGGACCGGACCATCCGTCCGAGGCGCGGCAAGTCCGAGACCGCATAGCGCTCGAGCTGTGCCATGCAAGAAGCCGATGCAGTTCTATCAGGCCGGAATGCGAAGCGCCCGATGGGCGATATCCCGGCGATAGTGGCAACCGTCAAAGGACAAGGTCTGGACCTTCCGGTACGCGACCGCCTGTGCCTCCGCAATGGATGTTCCTAGTCCTGTGATTCCCAGGACCCGGCCGCCGGCTGTCACGACATGTCCGTCATGCAGGCCAGTGCCCGCGTGAAACACTAAGGCAGCCGTCTCGTCGGCGTGATGTAAACCATGGACCGGGAGTCCCGTCTGATACGAGCCGGGATACCCGCCCGACGTCATGACGACGCAGACGGCAGCTTGATCGTGCCACTCCACCTCGATTTGATCCAAGCGGTGTTCCACGACTGCTTCAATGACCTCGAGAAAATCGGTTTTGAGCAGCGGCAGGACGACCTGTGTTTCCGGATCCCCCATACGAGCGTTAAACTCGAGCACGTACGGGACACCATTGACCACCATCAGCCCGGCATAGAGCACGCCCTGAAATGGGGAACCAATCCTCGAGAGCGCATGCACGATCGGCTGCAGAATCTCGCCGACCACGCGTTCCCGTAATTCGGGCGTACCGAGAGGAGCCGGGCAGTAGGCTCCCATTCCCCCGGTGTTCGGGCCGGTATCGCCATCTCCGACCCGCTTATGATCCTGAGCAGGCAGCATCGGAGAGACCGTACGACCGTCCGTGAAGGCCATGATCGTCAGTTCTTCACCATCCAGAAACTCCTCGATCAACAGCTCTTTGCCCGCGTCACCGAAGACACCTTTCTCCATCGAATCAATGATGGCCTGTCGCGCGTGATCCCTGGTGGTGGCGACGACGACCCCCTTTCCTTGCGCCAGGCCGTCCGCTTTGATGACCATGGGCAACTTGTGCTGATCGGCATAGGTCAGGGCGTCGACCGTCTTCCCGAAGCTTCGTGCTCGAGCGGTCGGGATCCGCGCCTGAGCCATCATGTCCTTGGAAAAGGTTTTGCTCGATTCGAGGCGTGCGGCATTTTTGGTCGGGCCGAAGATTTTCAGCTTCGCCTTGCGAAATTCATCCGCAATGCCGGCTGCCAATGGAGCTTCCGGGCCGACGATCGTGAGGTCGATGCGATTATTGATCACGAACTCTTTGAGCCCGATCACATCCTCGGGCTTGATGGCCACGCAGGTTGCCAGTGCGGCAATGCCGGCATTGCCGGGGGCGCAGTACAGGATCGGTTTCCGGGGGCTTTGGGCGAGCTTCCACACCATGGTGTGTTCCCGACCGCCGCTGCCGACAACGAGAATTTTCATGTGTGGTCCGTTGGCAAGGCGTGACGATCGCTACGTGGGAAGCCGGAACAGCGCCGAATGGAATTCAAACTGAGCGTGATGCGTCCATGAGATTCAGTCTCATCGCGACGATCACGCATCACATGCCAAAGGTCCCGGGATTGATCAGTGCCTGAAATGTCTCATGCCTGTCATGATCATTGCCATGCCGTGTTCATCGGCCGCCTTCACGACTTCAGCATCGCGGATGGAGCCGCCCGGCTGGATCACGGCGGTGATGCCTGCCTGTGCCGCGGCATCGATCCCGTCTCGGAACGGGAAGAAGGCATCGGAGGCCATCACGCAGCCCTTGACTGGCATCTGGGCCTTCATGGCGGCCAGTTTCACACTGTCTACGCGGCTCATTTGCCCGGCGCCGATGCCGACCGTTTGTCCCGGCTTGGAATAGATGATCGCGTTGGACTTGACGTGTTTGCAGACTTTCCACGCGAACGCACAGGCGGCAAATTCCTCGTCGGTCGGCTTGCGCGCCGTCGGAACGGGAAGCGCTCTGAGATCCGTGAGGATCCCCAGGTCGCGATCCTGGACGATCAGGCCGCCGACCAACTTCTTGAGATCGTATCCCTCCGGTTTCACCTTCGTGAGCGGGCCGACATCCAACAGCCGGAGGTCTTTCTTCCGTTTCAGTTCGGCAAGGGCCTCCTCGGTAAAGCCGGGGGCGATGACGACTTCCACGAACGTGGACGTGATTTCTTTTGCGGCCGGGAGATCGACCGGCCGATTGAAGGCGATCACGCCGCCGAAGGCTGACACCGGATCCGTCTCCCGCGCCTTGACGTACGCTTCCACGGGAGTCGTCCCGAGCGCGACACCGCAGGGATTATTGTGTTTAATAATGGCGACGGCGGTCTCGTTGTATTCTTTCGCCAACTCCAGCGCGGAATTAGCGTCGAGGAAATTATTGTAAGACATCGCCTTGCCGTGCAAAATCTTTCCCCGCGAGACCGAGGGTTCGGTGGAGTGCAACTCCCGGTAAAACGCCCCTTGCTGATGCGGGTTTTCTCCGTACCGCAGGATATCCGCCAACTCGTATTGCAGCGACAGGATCTTCGGAAACTTCACGGCGGCACCCGCGACCTGCCGCTCCAAGTAGCCGGCGATCAAACTATCGTAGCGCGCCGTATGCTGAAAGACCTTCATGGCCAGCTCGCGTCGAATTGCCTGCGTGACCGTGTTGTCCTTCAAGGCTTGGAGCACGGGTTGGTAGTCGGCGGGATCCACGACTACGAGCACCTCCTCGTGGTTCTTCGCTGCCGACCGCAGCATGGAGGGCCCCCCGATATCAATCTGCTCGATCGCCTCGTCGAAGTGGCAATTAGGCTTGGCGATCGTCGCTTCGAAGGGATAAAGGTTGACCACGACCACGTCGATCGGTTCGATATTGTGCTGTGTCATTTGCTCGACATGCGCGGCGACGGAGCGTCGTCCGAGCAGGCCGCCATGAATCTTGGGATGTAACGTCTTCACCCGCCCATCGAGGATCTCCGGCGACCCGGTATAGGCGGCCACGTCGGTGACCGATATGCCGGCATCCCGGAGCGTTTTCGCGGTGCCGCCCGTCGAGAGGATTTCCGCGCCGAGCGCCTCCAATCCCCGCGCCATTTCGACAACTCCCGTCTTGTCCGAGACGCTGATCAATGCCCGCTTGATGCTGGCCATCGTGAACTCCTTGAGTAGATTCGCCGTGCGTGATTCGTGTTGTGGAAGGTGGGCGGAGAATAACAAATGGGTGAGGCAACTTCAAGGCGCGACGGCGGACATCCCGACGGTTGTTCGCTGCTGGGGCGCCGGGTAAGATAGTTTTCCAGCCATGTCCAACGGCCGTCCCCTTCTCTATCTCTCCCGCCCTTTGCCCGCCCCGGTCATGGAGACCATTCGGCAACGGTACCGACTGGTCAGCGAGCCGCGCGAAGAAGGTCCTTCGACATCCGAGTTGCAGGAAGGATTGCGGGATGCCGAGGCGGCCATCGTCACGTTGCTGGAGCGCATCGATGCGGCATCGCTTTCCCGCGCGACGCGACTACGCGTGCTGGCGAATTACGCGGTGGGATACAACAACATCGATCTTGCGTCGGCGGAGTCGCGCGGTCTCGTCGTGACGAACACGCCGGACGTGCTGACAGACGCCACCGCCGACCTCACGTGGGCCCTGTTGCTCGCGACCGCGCGGCGGGTGGTGGAAGGGGATGCCGTCGTTCGATCCGGCCGCTGGACCGGGTGGACGGCGACCCAGTTGTTGGGAGCCGAAGTTGCGGGGAAAACGCTGGGGATTATTGGAATGGGGCGGATCGGACGAGCCGTTGCGGAACGCGGGGCGGGATTCCGAATGAACCTCCTGTATTTCACCCGCCAGCGGCCTGCCAATCTGCCTGCGCAATGGCGCGCGACCGGCTTCTCGGATCTGCTTGGGCAGTCGGACTTCGTCTCGCTGCACGTGCCTCTCACTGACATGACGCACCATCTCATCGGTGCCAAGGCCTTGTCGCTGATGAAACGCACCGCCGTGCTGATCAACACCGCGCGGGGTCCGGTGGTCGACGAAGCGGCCCTCATCGCGGCCCTACAAGACGGAGTGATTGCCGGGGCCGGATTGGACGTCTATGAAGATGAGCCCCATCTCCGCGCGCCACTCATCGCCCTGCCGCAAGTCGTCCTTCTTCCGCACCTCGGCTCGGCCACCTGGGCGGCGCGCGTGCGGATGGGCATGATGTGCCTGGAGAACATCGAGGCCGTGTTGGCCGGGCGGCCCGCCCTCAACCCCGTGACGCGGCACTAAGGATCCCGGTCGCAAATGGATCGGAGCCGTGCCGAAGTCATCAAGCGGACCTCTGTTACGCGTAGCGGAACATCTGGGCAGGAGAGATTGAAGGTGCCTGCTGAGTCTTGATCGATGACAAACGCTCCGGCACATCATGAAAGGTGGGAATAGATTCAAACATGCTCACCGCCTGTTCCCATTGCGTCTGTCGTTCGTACAACAACCCGAGCTCGTAGCGGATCGCCTGGGTTTTGGCTCCCTGGCAGCGCGGGTCGTTCAGCAAACGCTCCAACTCCGCGATCGCCGCTTCGATCTGCCCCTGTTCTTTCAGGCACACGGCGGTCATCAGGCAGGAATCGAGGAAGATGGTCGGCGATGTCATGGACAGAAGAAATTCCTCCTTCGCCTCTTCCAAGAGCCCCATGTTCTTGTAGGCGACGCCGAGCGTGTAATGCGTCTCGAGATCGAGGCCGTCCGGCGGTACGGCGGGAGATGTGTCCGTCTGTACCAAGGGCTCCGTCCCCGGTTGCGGTATGGAACCCGGGTCCACATCCTGCTCGCCGTTAGCGCTGAGAAGCGATGCTGGCGCGCTCTCTGACGGCTCGACTCGAATGAAATGTTCTTGGACCGCCATGAGAGGCTGATCTTGCCCGCAGGGGGTTTCGGGCACCGTCGAGGGATGGTCCGCGGCTGAGTGCACGAACGCGACTCCTTCGGTCGGAGCCGCAGTCGGTACCGTGCACGGCTCCGGCGCTTGACCGAGCGGAGATGGTGCGGTGGTCCGCTGAAGGGCGTCCGACGGTCTCGTTTCGCCGTGCATGAGCGCGGTGAGCCGCTGCACGACAGGACTCTCCGGCGCCAAGTTTTTGATCTTCTCGAAAATCTCCTCGTGCAGGCTCGGCATCCCCGGCTCCGGATGTTCGAGCAGCACTTCGACCGCTCTGCCGAAGTGCTGAACCGCCGTCTGGATGTTGCCTTGCTCCTCATACAGTTCGCCGTGCAATTCCAGCAATGGAACGGAATCCGGTTCGACGGCCAGGAACTCCCTGATTAACTGTTCCGCCTGCGCATATTCCTGTGCCCGCAGCGCGGCGCCGGCCAAGAAGCGGTATTCGCCCAGGGCGACTTGCAGCTGCCCCTGCTGAAGATGCAGTTTCGCCAGCAGTTGGCACACCTGCGGATTGCCGGGCTCCTTCGAGAGGAGTTGATTGAGGATGGCTTCGGCCCCGGCATATTGCTTGTCGTCAATGCGCCGTCTGGCCTCCGCCAAGAGGTCCATCGGCTCGAGGCCCTTGCCTGCCGCGGCGGCCGGCGCGGGGCCGCCGCCCGTTCTTTCGAAGTGCTCGATGAACTGGGCGGCTTCGCTGTTGTGGGGATCGATCCGAAGGACGGACTGATAGGCTTCCTTCGCCTCGCTGTACCGTTGCTGGGCGGAGCGCTCGCGGCCGAGCTGCAAGTACACTTTTGTGGCTTCGTCCTGCATGTTTTCCTGCACGCAGAGTTCGGCCACCCGTTGTTGCGCGTCGAGATTCGACGGATCTTGGCTGACGATTTTCTTGTAGATTTCGAGGGCTTCCTTGGTCTTGCGTTCCTTGAGGTAGAACTTGCCGAGCGTCAGATAGTCTTGCACGGCGCTGCTGAGCAGGCCGCGTTCCGCGTTGAGATCACCCAGAAAACGGTAGATGTCATAGCGTGAGGGATCGAGCTTGAGCACCTTCTTGTAGGTCGCGATGGCTTTCAGTGTGGCGCCTTCCGTTCGGAAGGCGTTGGCGGCTTGCAGGAACGCCGCAACCGCATCGGCCGCGGCGTTGCGCTTGAGATGCAACTCCCCGATCGAATTGTAGATACTGCCGTCGCCCGGCGATTCGGCCGACAGTTTCTTCCATTCGTTGATGGCGGCGTCGTATTGACCTTTTGACGCGAAGAGTTGAGCGTGATGCAGAATCTTGCTGCGGTCGATGCCCAAGGCAGACCTCCGTTCCCAGGAAACGCTAACAGCGGAGGTATGGATTGTCAACGAAATGGCCCAAAAACGTGAGCTGGGTGCACCCGAACGGCGAGGCCCTCCGTGAGCCGACGTGTCAGTGCGGCGAGAAGGCGTACTCCGGTGCAGTGACTTTGTCGAGGTCGATCACCAGTTCGTCTTTGTTGTTGGCCAGCAACGTGTCCCAGAGGCTACTCTGCTGTTTGATCACGGCTTCGGGGGGGCGAAAAAAGAGGTCGAAGCCCTTGGCCGCGGTCGGACGCATGGGATAACGGCGGTCGTAGATCATCCCGTAGGTCGGGATGCCATAGACGATTTGCCAGTTGCCGAGGATGACGTGAAGCTCATTATCGTGAACGTACAGGCCCCCGGTGGTGATGACCCGCTTCACCGAGGTCTGCGGCTGACTGAGATAGAAGGTGACGCGCTCGTTATACTTCGCCATGGCGAACGCCTCTGCGATCTGGGGAGCCAGGAGCGCCACCTCTTCTTCGCGGAGCGCCGGAACAAACGGCGCCTCTCCCTGGATCCATTTCTGAAGCCACATCCGGTGTTCGCGCACGGTCAAGCCCGTCAGGATGCGGGTGACCTGCTCCGTGGTGAAGACTTTGGGGTGCGCATGATGACCGGGAGGCCATTCCGGCAGGACGGAGTCGTCTTCTTCGAGCCGGACATAATTCACCGGGTCTTCATAGACGATGCGATAGGGGGTTTGAGGAATGGCACAGCCGGCGAGCAACGACAGCGCTGAGAGCAGAGTGCCGAGTGCGAAGCAGGACAGACGACGGGCACTTCGGGCAGGACGGCGGGTGCTCCGCCTTCGGTTTTCTGCCGCAACAGTCACGACGAAAGACTCGGCGCGTCAGTCGGAAACTGTGACGGTCATTTCCACGCGCTCCAGCGGATTGTCGCGGCCGTCGCGCTTCATGTTGACCACCTTATCGGCGACCTCCATGCCGCTGACCACTTCGCCGAAGGCCGTATATTGCCAGTCGAGAAAATTTGCATCCGCCACGCAGATGAAGAACTGCGAACCGGCGCTGTCGGGATCATTGGCCCGGGCCATCGACACGATGCCCCGCCGGTGCGGGGTGCTATTGAACTCCGCCTTGATCCGATAGCCGGGCCCGCCCATGCCGTGCGACGAACGATCCGAGCTTTTGCTGTTCGGATCGCCGCCCTGAATCATGAATCCCGGGATGACGCGATGAAAGGTCGTGCCGTTATAAAAGCCGTCCTTCGCCAGATCCATGAAGTTCTTGACGTGACCAGGCGCCACATCGGGAAAGAATTTCACCACGATCTCGCCTAACGGTTGTCCCTTGCTGCTTACGACGATCGTCGCCCGTGTCTTCTCTGTCGCCTCAGCCATCGTTCCCATCCTTCCTTTCCTGGTTCAACGAAACACGAAGGGCGGAGGCGCCACGCCTCCTTCCAGTCCCTGATTGATTGCCGCCCATGTCTTTCCGTCGTCGTCGCTTCGAAACGCCCCGGCACTCGTTCCGGCATACAGCGTACCCGACCCCGATTCGATGAGAACCTGGACGGCCATGCTCGTTAACCCGTGGTTCAGGGGGACCCATTGCCGGCCTTTGTCCGTCGTCTTGAAAATGCCGTGGCCGGTGGCGACGAAGAGGCCTCGGCTGTTGAAGACGATGCCCCTGATCGAGTCATTGGGCAGGGCGCGGCTGATGGGGCGCCAGGTCGTGCCGCCGTCTGCGCTTCGGAAAACGCCGCCGTCGAACGTGCCGGCGTAGATCGCGCCTTCAGGATCGATCGTCAAGACCCGGATGAAGTTTTCAATCATGCCTTCGTGATCTTTTAGGCCGTGACGCATCCGGACCCAGCCGGTGGTGTTGGCCTTGAACCTGAGGACGCCTTTCCCCGACGTGCCGGCGTACAGGGTGCCGTCGGAGGACTGCGCCAGCGCGTGCACGAGAATTTCATCGAGGCCTGTGGTCACGACGGACCAGCGGTCTTCGGTGGTGCTGAGGCGGTAGGCTCCGTCCGCCGTGCCGGCATAGATCACGTCGCCCGCGGCCATCAACGTCTTTACCTCCTGCCGCTTCAGGCCTTCGTTGATCGGCTGCCAGGTCTTCCCGCGGTCTCGTGTGCGAAAGACGCCCCGCCTGAAGGTCCCGGCATAGACGGATCCGTCTTTTCCGGTGACGAGGGAGAGGATGAACGGGTCCGTGATCCCTTCGCCCGACTTAGTCCAGGTCGTTCCTCGATCCTCGCTGCGGAAGAGCCCGTGACCGAATGACCCGGCGTAGAGTTGTTCGTCGCCGGCTGCCGTCATGGCCTGGATGCTGGCTGCCTGATTCTCGATTGGCCCCGGTTGGGACCACCCCACCCGCACGAAGGGTAATCCGGTGAGGAGCACCGCCAGCAGCATCGCCGTCGCCCGATTCACCTTCTGTATCGGCATGGCCGGCTTCCTTCCAATGGAGCGGTTCGTGCGTCAACCTACCAGGAAACGCGCAATTGAACCCATGAACAGCCCCGCCGGCATCGCACCACTCGGCGAACAGAGACAGGCCCTTCCGGATTAGCGGACACGATGGCCGGCCGTCCCCATCGGCAAATCTGGATCGAGCGGCAGCGTGACGTCCACCTCCCCTTTTCGACCGAACAATCGGGCGCCCAGTATCCCGATTTCGTACAGCACCATCAAGGGGACCGCCATCAGCAGCATGGTGAAGAGCGTGGCATCGGGAGTGATGACGGCGGATAAAATCAACGATCCCAAGATGGCGTGCCGGCGGTACTTGGCCAGGGTCTGAGCCGACACGAGCCCGACTCGGGCGAGAATCGTGAGCACGAGCGGCAGCTCGAAGGCGCAACCGAAGGTCAGCAGAAATTTCACGTTGAAATCGATGTAGGTGCCCACGCTGAGCTCCGGCGTAATGTCGCGGTCCATGCCGAAGCTGACGAAGAAATCAATGACGAGCGGCAGGATAATCAGGTTGCAGAAGACGAGTCCGAGGGCGAACAGGAATCCTGCCAGCAGAAAGATCGGGATGCCCCAGCGCTGCTCCTTGGGAAGCAGCGCCGGTTCCACAAATTTCCAGAACTGATAGAACATCATCGGAAGACTGGCCAGCACGGCCGCGAGAAACGAGACCTTGATCGAGGCGAACAACGCTTCCGTCGGCCCGTAGAAGACCAGCGGGTTGGGGAAGGGACGGTTGAGCCACGCGACCATCTCGGCCGAGAACGCAAAGGCCACGACCATCGCGACGAGGAGCGTGGCCCCGATGATGAGCAGGCGCTTCTTGACGGTCTGAATATGAGCGGCGAATGGGTGTGCAATCGACGGCATGAATCTCGTCCTCGTCCCCGGTGAGCTCCGGTGCCCCCATCATGGCGCTCAGTGAGCGGCGGGTTGCAGCCCGTGCTCGCGATGAAGGCGGATCATCTCCGCCATCTTGTCTTTCTTGGCCAGTTTCTCTTTCTGTAGCTGCTTCTTCGACAGTTCTTCGGATGGGGTCAGTACGTGGCGCTTCTGCAAATCGACCAATTCCATATCAAGGCGATGGTGTGACTCTTCCAATTCACGGAATTCTGTGCTGGATTGGCGTAGCCGTTCCGCGATCACATCGTCCGTCAGCATTGTCGCACCTCCTGACTAAGGTTTATGGCGTCCTCGCATGCCCTCCTGATCATCCGCGTGATGGAGAAATGGAGAAGAGGACGCCGATGGCGGCACAATCGGCTCCAATTCCATCAACACCGCATCTTCGATCGGTTGGGTGTAGTATTTCGGCCTGAGCCCGATCCGGCGGAATCCCAGGCTATAGTAGAGTTGCTGGGCCGCCAGATTGGAGGAGCGGACTTCGAGCACCGCTCGGACTGACGAATGGCTCAAGCCCGCTTCCAGGGCCGTGGCGACGAGGCGTCGGGCGATCCCCCTCCGCCGCATCGACTCGATCACTGCCAAGTTCATGAAGCGGACTTCCTCGAACACAATCCAAAAGCAGAGATAGCCGACGATCCGTCCTCGCTCCGCGGGTTGAGCCGGTTCCTCCCTCGCCACCAGAAAACGTGCGAACTGGTTCCCGGTCAACTCCGCTTCCAACATTTTGCTCGTCCAGGGGGCCGAGAAGCAAGCTTCTTCGATCTGTAAAATCTCGGGGAGATCTTGCGCCGTAGCCGGG
>DASTSI010000248.1:0-10069 GCA_035760745.1 Nitrospira sp.
GTGTCGGGCACCGGGTGCGGCTCGGCAAGGTGGGAATCAATGAGCGCGACGACGTGGTGGAAGGCGTGGTCCTGCTCCAGCGGGGTGAAAAGGCCTCGCCCGTGCTGGATCGCGTCCATAAGAAGGTCGAGGAGTTGAATAGAAAACGGCTGCCGGGCGGCGTCGCCGTCAAGACCTTCTACGACCGGACGGTGCTGATCCACACGACGATCGAGACGGTCCTCGATATTCTCATCGCCGGGATTGTGCTGGTGTCCGTCATCCTCTACGTGTTTCTGGGGCATTTTCGTACGGCGATGATCGTCGCACTGACCGTGCCGATTGCGCTGCTCTTCACGTTCTCGATCATGGTTCTCCGCGGCGATTCGGCGAACCTCATCTCGCTCGGCGCCATCGACTTCGGCATCATCGTGGATTCGACCCTGATCATGGTCGAGAGCATCTTCTACCATGTCTCGCACCGGCCGGCGGCGGGCCTCACGGTGCCGATGCACGTCATGCGCGCGGCCCGCGAGGTGGGCCGACCGATCTTTTTTGCCACGACCATCATCGTGGTGGCGTTCATCCCCCTCTTCACCATGACCGGCGTCCCGGGGAAAATTTTCGCGCCGATGTCGCTCACGTACGGTCTGGCCCTCACCGGGGCCCTGCTGATGGCCTTCACGCTGGCGCCCGCCCTCTGCGCATTGCTGCTCCACTCCGAGATACGCGAGAGGGATACGGCCGTCGTCGAGTGGATCAGGACACGGTACATGGCGACGCTGGAATGGGGCCTCGACCACGAATTCGTCGTCGTGGGGATCGCGGTGGCCGCGCTGGCCGCCGCCCTGCTGGCCGTGCCGTTCATCGGCGGAGAGTTCATGCCGGCGCTGGAAGAGGGGAACATCTGGATGAGGGCGACGCTGCCGGTCGACATTTCGTTCGAGCAGGCCTCCCAGTTGGCGACGCAGATCCGGCAGGTGTTCCGACAGGTGCCGGAAGCGATCGACGTTGCGTCTCAACTCGGACGGCCCGACGACGGGACCGATCCGACCAGTTTTTTTAACGCGGAATTCCTGGTGACCCTGAAGCCGAAGTCCGAGTGGCGCACGTCGCTGCGGGACAAGCAGCAGTTGATCGCCGAGATCGAACAGGAGTTGAAGAGCTTCCCCGGCGTCTCCTTCAACTTTTCCCAGGCCATTCAGGACAACGTGCAGGAAGCGATGTCCGGTGTGAAGGGCGAAAACGTCGTCAAGCTCTACGGCCCCGATCTCCGGACGCTGGAGGGCTTGGCCGCGAAGATCCACACGGTCATGAGGGACGTGCCCGGGATCAAAGACCTGGCCGTGCTGCACCTCATGGGACAACCGAATCTCCTCATCGAAGTGGACCGGCAAGCCTGCGCCCGGTATGGGCTGCAGGTCGGGGACGTCAACGACGTGATCCAGGCGGCGATCGGCGGGCAGGCCGTGACCCAAGTGTACGAAGGCGAGAAGTGGTTCGACCTCGTCGTTCGGTTCATGCCGGACTTCCGCCGCGACATCGACACGATCGGCCAGATCCTCGTCAACACTCCCGAGGGCGCGAAGATCCCCATCAAGCAGTTGGCCAACATCGTCGAGCAGACCGGAGCGTTTATCATTTATCGCGAGAACAACGAGCGGTACATCCCGATCAAGTTCAGCGTACGGGGACGGGATCTGGAGAGCACCGTCAACCAAGTGGAGGACTTGCTGGAGAAAGAACTGGTGCTGCCGGAAGGGTACCGCACGGAATGGCACGGAGAGTACGATCAACTGCAGGACGAGAAGCGCCGGCTGGCGCAGATCGTGCCGGTCACGCTGCTGGTGATCCTGTTCCTGGTGTATTTCGTCCTGCAGTCCATGCGGGACGCGCTGCTCGTGTTGATCGCCGTACCGTTTTCGCTCGTGGGCGGTGTGCTGGCGCTCGCGCTGACCGGCACGAACTTCAGCATCTCCGCGGCGGTGGGGTTCATTTCCCTGTTCGGTGTCGCCGTACAGGGGGCGCTGATTCTCGTGAGCCGGATCCGCGAGCTGCTCCAAGAGGGACTGGACCTGCGCACCGCCATTCTGAAGAGCGCGGAGGTTCGCTTGCGCCCCGTCCTCATGACCTCGTTGGCGGCGGCCATCGGGCTGATTCCGGCCGCCGTCTCGACCGGCATCGGAGCGCAGGCGCAGCAGCCGCTCGCGCGGGTCGTGGTCGGCGGCATGCTGACCTCGCCGGTGTTGATTCTCTTGGTGCTGCCGATTCTCTACCGGCTGGCGTTGAGATGGAGCAACGGGGAGGAAGGGCCGGCCGAAAAGTGAACCGGGCCGTTACGACTTGGGAGACAGCCTGAGAATCCTGCCGTTGTCGCTGTCCGTCAGCAGGTATAAGTGGCCGTCCGGCCCCTGGCGCACGTCGCGAATGCGCTCGCCCATCTCGCCGAGATATCGTTCTTCATGCGTAACGGTACCGTCCTTCAGCCTGAGCCTCACCAGCAGGCCCGGGTTCAGCGATCCGATCAGCAGGTCGCCTTTCCACTCCGGAAACACCTCACTCGTGTAGAACGCCATCCCGGAGGGCGCAATGACCGGATCCCAGAAGTAGACCGGCTGCTCCATGCCGGGCTTGGCTCTGCCTTCGCCGATGCGCGAGCCGTTGTAATCCACCCCGTACGTGATCACGGGCCAACCGTAGTTTTTCCCCGCCTCGGGATGATTCAGCTCATCCCCCCCTCGGGCTCCATGCTCGACGGTCCACAACTGCCTGGTAGTCGGATGGAGTGCGGCCGCCTGCACGTTCCGATGTCCATACGACCAGATTTCGGGCCTGGCCTTGTCTTGGTCGACGAAGGGATTGTCCCGCGGAATCGATCCGTCGGCCCGGACGCGGACGATTTTCCCCAAGCCGCTCGACAGGTCTTGGGCCTGCTCGCGATGCGAAAACCGGTCGCCCTGCGTGACGAACAATCCGCCATCGGGCGCGATGACGAGACGGGAGCCGAAATGTTTGTCGCTCTTCACTTTCGGTTGCTGGCGGTAGAGCACCTCCACCTGCTCGAGCCGGGTGTCGGCAAGCCGGCCTTTCGCGACGGCGGTTCCGGACGTGCCCTGCTCGCCGGGCTCCGCGTAAGAGAGATAGACGAGCCGATTCTCGGAAAAGCGGGGATCGATCGCCACATCGAGGAGTCCTCCTTGGCCTTGGGCCAAGACGGCCGGGACGCCGGCCAGCGGCTCCGACAGCTGGCCCGACTGGCTCACGAGCCGGAGCCGCCCGGGCCTTTCCGTCACCAGCATGCGGCCGTCCGGAAGAAAGGCCAGGCCCCAGGGATGCTCGAGCCCTTGCGCGACCGTCGCGACCGTGACGACGCCTTCCCGCGAAGGCGGAGTCGGCGATTGCGGCGCCTGAGCCAGGGTGCAGACGGCAAGACCGACCAGAGTGGCGGGGAGAAGGAGTAAGGTGAATAGGAGGTGGATCATGGCTCTCCTCAAGGGTATTTGCGGAGGATGGTGAACAGCCACTGCCCGGCAACACCGATGACGGGCGGCAGCAGCAGGCTCGGAATGAAACGGGCGAACGTCATGGGCCAGCCCAACAGGGGCGCTTCGTAGCTGATGAGGCGAATCGGGCTCAGCAGAATCTTTGCGGTCACGAGGGCGATCAGGGGACCCGGCGCGGCTCCTTGCCGGAGCAAATTGGCGGCGAGAGGAAACAGGAGAGAGGGTCCCCCCGGCAACAGCAGCCCGATCGCCCATCCTGCCAGGATTCCATAGGCCAGGTGCTGCTCGCCCAGCCATTTCATCAACAAGGCTTGGGGCACGAGCACGTCGATCAGTCCGGCCAAGACAAACCCCAGCACCAGCTCGACCCGGACGCCGGCGAACAAGCGACTCGAGTGCTGAAGCGCGACGCCGAGCAGGGAGGGATCTTTACGGAGCACCATGGCGGTGAGGAGCCCGATGGCTGCGACCAGCAACCAGAACGTGAGATCCACCGGCCGGTTCACGGCACCCTCTTCAAGACTCTGGGACGTGGCGCCTGACGTGGCGCCTGTTGGTTGCGACCTCCTGCGACGACACGCGCCTCTTGCACCAGCCCGTGCTGCTCCGAGTACCGGCACACGGGATCGGTGGCCGAGGCGACGCCGGTCAGGTGAAACGCTTGGCAGCGGCAGCCGCCGTAATCGAGCGCTCGCCGCTCGCAGTTCCGGCACGTCGGAGACATCCAGGCTTCCCCGCGAAAGAGGTTGAACAGCGTCGACTCTTCCCAGATCTGCTGCAATGGCTGCTCGGTGGCCCGGACGAGCGGCAACCCGGGGATGGTATGCGCGGCATGACACGGCAGGACGAGCCCGTCCGGCGTGACGACGAGATATCGGCGTCCCCATCCTTCCATGCAGGCACGCGGCATCCCGGCATAGTAATCAGGTAATACAAACACGATTTCCATCGTGCCGCGGAGGCGCGTGCGTGCGGCCTCGGCCACCGCGCGTGCACGTTCCAATTGTCCCTGATCCGGAAGGAGCGCGGCCCGGTTTTCCAATGCCCAGCCCAAGTATTGCGTGTTGGCCAACTCCAGCCGGTGAGCGCGGAGCCCCTCCGCCATCGTGATGATCTCCGGGACCTGATCGAGATTGTGCCGGTGAAGCACGACGTTGATCGTGAGGGGAAGGCCCAACTCGACGATCCATTCGGCCACGGCGAGCTTCTGATCGTAGGCCGCGATGCCGGCTACCCGATCGGCGTCTTCGCGCGATGCGGCTTGGATCGAGAGTTGCACGGCATCGAGACCCGCGTGTTTCAGAGCCGAGAGCCGGGAACGGGTCAGCGGAATGCCGCCGGTGATCAGGTTCACGTACAGATCGCGGGCGCGCGCTTCACGGACGAGGTCTTCCAGGTCGTCGCGGAGCAGCGGCTCGCCTCCCGTCAGATTCACCTGGACGACGCCGAGTGCTTCGGCGTCGCGGAGGATGCGTCGCCACTGATCGGTATCGAGTGCCGAACCCCCGCCGTATGCGGTGGGATTGGAGCAATACCAGCAGGCGAGCGGACAACGGTACGTGAGCTCGGCGATCAGCGTATAGGGGCGTTTCGCCGTCATGACTCCTCGATCAGCCCCCGCGCGCGCAGGTCGGAAAGAAACGTCCTCACCTGCTTGTCGATCAACGGCCGCTGCGCTTCCCCGTGCCGCTCCGCCAGGCATGCGATGAGCTCGTCCCGCGTGAGGGTCCCGGTGCACAACCGGAGTATCTCGGCCGCCGTCCCGTTGAGGAGCAATCCCCGCTCCGGGTACAGGAGCAAGAAGCGACCATCCCGGCGATCGAACCGCAGCCGTGCTTTAGCGGCCAACCTCGGACGGCTGAGCCCGGTCGGATTCTTGGCCTCGCTCGCTTGAGACATAACTCGTATAGAGACAGTCCAGAATGTGCTGCAGGATCTCGGTCTTCCGGATCAGGGCCTGGACGCACAGCTGTTGCCGGTCCCTCGTGGTCGCATGCGCGACGACGAACGCTGCGGCTTCCTGGGCGTCGCGGGATGCCCGGCGCACCCGCTGTCTAAAGTAGTCCAACCCTCGCGGATCCACCCAGGGATAGTGTCGTTCCCAGGCCGCGATGCGACGTGCCATCAAGTCCGGAGCGAACAATTCGGTCAACGAGGCGGCCACCGCCTCGAGCAGAGTCGCCTCACGGACGAACGACACGTAGCCGTCGCAGGCGAACCGCACGCCCGGCAAGACCGACCGGCAACTGAGCAGGAGGCTTTCATCCAACCCGACGGCCAGCGCGAGCCTTCGCCACTGCGCCAATCCCCCGTCGTCAGCATGGCTGCCGTCGTGGTCTTGGATGCGCCTGATCCACATGCGGCGGAAGGCCGGGTCCTCGGATTTGGCGAGGATCAGCGCGTCCTTGATCGGAATGCGGGTCTGATAGTAATAGCGGTTGAGCACCCACTGTTGCAGTTGGAAGCGCGTCAAGCGTCCTTCGTGCATCAGGACATGAAACGGATGCTCGTGATGGTAACGGCTGCTTCCTTCCCGCTGAAGCCATTCCAGGAAGGCCTGATCCGGTAACGGCTCGTTGACCGCAGTCATACCCGCACCTCCATGCCGTCCCAGGCCATCTCGACGCCCGCCGCCTCCGCCAGGCGGCGCGGCAGCGAATCGTCGCGCAGCAGGGGATTGGTGTTGTTGACGTGAATGAGGAATTTCCGCGAGGCCCGCGCCTGGCTCAGCACCGCGAGGCTGCCGTTCGGCCCGCCCACCGGCCAATGGGCCATGTCGCTGGCCGATCTGGTGCCGATGCCGAGGGCCGGGAGCTCGTCTTCAGACCAGAAGGTGCCGTCGAAAAACAGGCAGTCCGCCTCCTCCAGAACCCGATCCACCGAAGCGCTACGCCGGCCCACGCAGGGTGCATGGCCGAGGACGCGACCGTCGAGAGGGTCGCGGATGAGAAGCGCCACGTTGACGTCGGGCGTCGCGAGCGCAGGATCCGTCCGGCGATAGAGGGGCGGCTTTCCCGGGACGGCGATGGGCGTGACCAAGAGCGAGGGCGATGTGCCCTGGCCGAACAACGGCTGTTCCGCCTCGAGCTTCACCTCGTGCCAGGTGACCTGACCCGGCATCCGTTCGAGCGCTTCATAGAAGGGGTTGCCGTCCGTCAATGCGCGGCGCACCGATTCAGTGGCATAGAGGTGCAACGGCTGGCTCTCCCTGAGGCAGAACAGACCCAGGCATTGGTCCAAGTCGGCGTTCGTGAGCAGAATGCCGGCGATCCGAAAATCTCTCTCGGTGCGAGGTTGCAAGTCGGGCAAGCGGGCGAGCTGGGATCGAACGTCGGGGGTGGCGTGGATCAGGAACCAGGTTCCGTCTCCTGCCTGAATCGCCAGCGAAGCTTCCGTACGGGGGAGGGCTCGGACGGTTCCGTTCCGCAGCCCGTCGCAATTCGGGCAGCCGCAGTTCCACTGGGGAAAGCCGCCCCCGGCGGCCGAGCCCAAGACACGGACCCGCATGGAGATCAGGCCTCTTCGGCCTGCCGAGCCGGCTGGGCGGGGATTGTTGGCAGAGGAGTTCGTTCCTCGAACTCATCCTGATAGCCGCCGATCTCGGCGCTCATGTTGACGTCCTCATATGACGGGGTTTCCCAAGCCATGCTGTGCTCCTTTCCTGGTCGCCGACGAAGGAGAAGCGGTAAGCGGATCAACTGCGGAGCCTGCAAATCGCAAGCAATTCGTGCGCCCTGGTTCAGTTTCCCCAAACGCAGGAAAGAATTCAAGGCAGATTGTCGACGGTGGTGGCGCATCGGACAAAAGGCTTTGGGGGCAAGACAAGCTGTCCTGAACACGTCGAACCGGAGATCCTGCTCGCTTCCTTCGGGCGCCGACCTGGTTGGATGACACGAGGGCGGTAGCCGTTCCTGGTCTGCGCTTTGTCCGTCACTTCGCTTCCGCGGTGACGACATACCGAAGCGGGCCGCCCGGCGCAATCGATTCGAACGGATAGCACGTGATGAGGATCAGCGAGGCCTCGCGGTGATCGAGTAAGATCATGGAGGTTCGAGCATCGACGATCTCGAGGTTCCGGATTTGATAGGATCGTCGCGCGCCGTCGGCGGTTTCGAGCACGACCGTCTCATGTCGGTGCAGGTCTTTCAGAAACCGAAAATGCGTATCGCGGTGGCCGGTCACGATCGTCGTACCGGCTGTGCCGGGATACGCACTCGATTCGACATAGGCTGGTCCGAACGCCATCGTGCGGCCGTAGGCGCCGTTGAGGACGATCAGGTCGATGCCCCTGGCCGTCGCGATCAGCCGAGCCACGGGCCAGGTGTCGGCCCAGGGCCATGGTTTCACGGAGCGTTCCCCGGCCACCGTGCGGGACCAAGCCCGCCGCAGCAAGTACTGCGCGAGCCCGGCTTTCGCGTAGATCCCCGCGCCTTCGGCGATCTGCCACAAGCCTGCGAGGACAAGCCAGCAGGCGGTCGCAGCGAGAGGACGTGAGAGCGCAAGGCGGATCTGGTTCATGCCGACTGGTTCCGGGCCCTCCACAGCAGGACCCCGACCACCGCCGCCAGCATCCCGAGCACGATCCGGAGTTGTCCGCTGGTCGCCGTTCTCGGCAGGCCGAAGATCGCCTCATAGTCCTGGCCTTCCGGAAGATTCGTCATGATTGAATGAGCGGTCGCCGGCTTGTTCGTCGGTCTCACCGATTCCTGATCCACCGCCACGAGGCTCGTGTACTTGCTGACCAGATGATGGGCAAGCGCCACGTCGAGGATCGCTCGGCGCGTGCCGCTCTCGTCCTCTCCGTACCGCTGCTGATCCATGAGTGCCTCGATCTTCCGGCGAGCCCACAGGGTCGCGATGCCCTGCCGAGCCGGCAGACCCGTGAGATCAACGGCGGTGTTCCAGGGCATGGATCCCACTGAACCGGCGACGACCAGGCTTGGCGGCAGCGAGGAACCTTTGAGGGCCACCACGACCGGCTCGCCGGCATAGAGATCCGGAATCGGGGACGGAAACATCTCCACCGCGGGGTCCAACCCTTCGACCCGGACATCGGTCAACACCGGACGTTCCAGCTTGTGAAAGAGGGCATCCATCTGCCGCTTCACCTCGCTGGTGCTCGCGATATGTGTGAACGTGCCCCGGCCGAACTCGGCTGCCTTGCGCATGAAGTGGCTGTTGGGCGCCGAGCCGATCCCGATGGTGAACAGCCGACTGGCGCCGAGGTGCCCGCGAATCGTCCGGAACAATTCCTCCTCATTGCCGACCTGGCCGTCGGTGAGAAACACGACCTGCCGAAGGTGCGTCGGCGGGGGTATTCCTTTCAGCGCCAGCTTCAAGGCCGGAAGGATTTCCGTGCCTCCGTTGGCGAGCAGTTGGTCGACATAGTGAATCGCTGTTCGAACGGTCTGGACGTTCACCGGTTGGGGTTCGGAGAACAACACGTGTGTGGCACTGTTGAATTGAATGACGTTGAACCGGTCCTGCGCCGTGAGCCTCCCGAGAGCCAGGAGGAGGGCGGACTTCGCCTGTTCGATCGAGGCTCCGGCCATGGAGCCGGAGGTATCGATGACGAAGATCGCTTCACGAGGCAGCGGGGGGAGGGGCTGATCGGAGGAGGGAGGCGAGAGCATGAACAAGGCGTAGGTATCACGGTCCCGCACTTCCGTATAGAGCGTCGCAGTGGGACCATGACCGGCTTCGGGTGTCCACGTGAGGATGAAGTCGTTGTTGGCCGGGACGTGATCCTGTCGGAGCGCGACCTGCCGGCGATCGTCCCGGTCGGCAATCGTGATGATGTCATGGGAGGAGGATTCGACCTTGCCGACCGGGAAGCCGGCCGCAAGCTCGACCGTCAGCGTGACGGGATTGATTGGACCACGGTCGGGATGCCGGAACGGCGGCGTGATGCGCGAGGCGTCCGGCACGCGGTTCGTATCGGGGGACCACCCTCGCCCGGGCGGCTGATCCTCCATGACGATCGGCGTGCCGGGAATGTAGCGAGGGCCCACGACCATCGGGAATTTGAGCGAGTAGGTTCCGACGTCGTACCGGACCGTTTCCTGGTATTCGATCTCGACCGTGATTCTGTCGCCTGGCGCGATGTTGGCCACCGAGGTGGTGAAGACGTTCGGACGTTCGTGCTCGACGAGACCGGCGCGCTTGCCTTCCTGCTTGGCCTGCTCATAGATCCGCTTGGCCTCGGCCCGTTCCCTGATCTCTCCGACGATGGTGCGCTCACCGACCGTCATCCGGAGGTGATCGACCGCGGCCGTCTCGGGCAAAGGAAAAACGTAGATGCCTTCGGCCCAGTCGTCCTTGTCCACGCTTTGGTTCGTAAATTCCTGCGTCAGTCTGGTTCTCGCGATCGTGCCCGTGATCGAAATCCGCACGTCGCTCTTGAGCAGGGGCGCGGGCCTGTAGCTGCCGGCTTCGCCGGTCTTCACGAGCAGACTGCCGTGCGTCACGTCCTTCAACGTCATGAGCCCGGTGTTAATCTCATCGGCGGCCGATTCTTGGCCCAATGCGAACAGCGGCGAGAGCAGACCGATCAGGGACAACACAAGGGTGAGAACAATGAGCGGGTT
>DASTSI010000249.1:0-15600 GCA_035760745.1 Nitrospira sp.
GTACTCGTCCCCCGAGGCGTAGAGGAACTGCATCTCGCGTTCCTCAAGGTCCGGCTCTTCGAACCGCTCCCCGGATCGGAATGTTCGGTCGAGCACGTTTCCGGTAATGTAACTCTTCAGTTTGGTGCGGACGAATGCCCCACCTTTTCCGGGCTTTACGTGCTGGAACTCAACGATATAAAAAGGTTCTCCCTCCACGAGTAACCGTACGCCGCCTCGAAAATCCGTGGTAGAAATCACTCGGTACTCCCTTCACCGTCAATAATGTTGAACAGAAACGGCCGGTGCGGCCTATCACGTTCGCCTTCTCGTTTTGGCCGATGCCTTGCCGGTCATCGTCTTCTTCACCCGCCTATTGATGAGGTGCTCGTGGAGTCCTCGAAGTGCGAGTAGGTACCCGGTCGCGCCGAAGCCCGCGACTTGCCCCAGCGCAACCGGCGCCACATAGGAATGGTGCCGAAACGGCTCACGCTGGTAGATGTTCGAGAGATGAACTTCCACGGTGGGAATCCCCACCGCAGCCACGGCATCCCTGATCGCCACGCTGGTATGGGTATACGCCGCCGGGTTCATGATGATGCCGTCATACCCGCTGCGTGCCTCTTGGATCCAGGTGACCAGTTCACCCTCAAGATTTGACTGGCGAATATCGACCTCGATGGCCAGTTCATCAGCCAGCTTCATCACAGCGGCATCGATGGCATCGAGCGACATCGAGCCGTACACAGCCTGTTCCCGCGTGCCGAGAAGATTCAAATTCGGCCCGTGTAAGACGAGTACTCGTAGCATGGAGTCTCGATGGAACTGATGCAATGCGGCAGGCTACCCTTCCAGGGAACCGGCAGGGCGGCATTGTAACAGGCGCCCGAAGACCGGTCAAACTGCGTAAATTACTGGGAAATTGTAGAACTGGGCCCGTCTGATGCGTGGCGGTCTCGCCGTTCCCGCTGGATCAAGCGAAGCCAGGATTCCAACCGGTGGATCGTTTCAGCGTCTCCCGGCGCGGAAGCCGCAGATGACGTGGACTGTTGTGACTGATCAGTTCCTTTCGTTTCATCGGGGAAGGGCGAACTGGATTGGATGGCGGTGTCCATCGTGCTGCCCGCTTTCGCGGCGGAAGACTCGGCTGGGAGTTCCTCTCCCTTCTCCACGACTTCAGGATTCCGGCGCGCTTCCACGGCAACCGACGTCGGTTCTGATTGCCTGGGGAGTTGGACAGATTTCCCCGAGCGCGGCGGTGCGGATGCCTCCCCCGGCGCCTTCGCGAACCCTCCCAGTTTCGCCACCACCGAAAGCGCTTCTTCGTCGCGGGCGTGAACGCTCAGGATGACCTCACAAGACTTCAGCGCTTCCTGGGTCAAGCCCTGCGCGGTGTAGATCTTGATCAAGGTGCGATGGGCACGCAGGTTTTCGGGGCTGAGCTTGACGGCCTCCTCGAGGATCGCCTTGGCCTTGGTGGACTGCCCCAGTTGATCGTAGGCTCGCCCCAAAACGACCATGGCGGTGATGAACCCCGGGTAGTATTTGAGGCCATCCTCCAGAACCAACGCCGCTTCCTGCCACATCCCTGCCTTGCAATACTCTTCGGCGAGCGGCAGGAACACCTTCGACTGAGGATCCTTCGCCAACTGCACCGCGAGGCGATCTCTCTCTATCGCGCTGCCTGTATCCTTCTGTTTGGACGGCATAGCCGGCTACCGTCTCCCATTCTTGGTGGAACCGACGCGGGGCCGCGGTCGGGTATCCATCAAGCGACGCGCTGCATCAAGAATATCGTCTGCAAGACGGCGCTTCGGCCTGAGAGGCAATTCCGTAATGACTCCATGACGATCGATCAATGTCGCGGCGTTGTCATCGCTCCCAAAGCCGGCTCCCGCTCTTGTCACGTCGTTCGCGACGATCAAATCAAGACCCTTGACACGCAATTTCTCGGTCGCATGCGCGACAAGATCCTCGGTCTCTGCGGCAAACCCCACGAGCAACTGTCCGCTACGCCGATTCGAGAGGGTCGCGATGATGTCGGCCGTCGGCTCAAGTTCCAACATGATGGGGCGCTCGCCCGCTTGTTTTTTCCACTTTCGCCGACCGGGGTGCTTCGGCTTGAAATCTGCCACTGCGGCCGCCATGACGACCACCGTCGCCCAACCAAATCTCCCCGTGAGGACCTTGGTCATCTCTTCGGCGGTCGCGACCGGGACGACTTCCACTCCTGTCGGCGCCGGGATCGCCGTAGGGCCCGTAACGAGCACCACCTGCGCTCCCCTCGCCCGCGCAGCCTCGGCAACGGCATATCCCATTTTTCCAGAGCTGCGATTGGAAATGAACCGGACCGGATCAATCGCCTCCTGAGTTGGACCGGCCGAAACGAGCACCCGTTGGCCCAGCCAGTCGCGCCGTGGAATCAGCGCGCCGTGCACTGCGTCGAGGATTCGAGCCTCCTCGGCCAATCGACCGGGGCCAATGCGCCCAGACGCCAGCGGCCCTTCTTCGGGATCGACGATCGCCACTCCTCTCGCGCGCAACATGCGTACGTGATCCACCACGGTTGGATGGCTCCACATGCCCCCGTCCATGGCCGGCGCGCAGATGACAGGACAGTTTCCGGCCAGCAGCATCGTGGACAGCAGATCATCCGCCAATCCGACGGCGGCCTTGGCCAGGAAATTCGCCGTAGCGGGGGCGATCACGATGGCGTCCGCTTGCTCGGGAACAGATAAATGCTCCATTTCGTGGTGGGACTCGAACAAATCCGTCAAGACCGGACGGCCGGAGAGCACTTCAAACGTCAATGGCGCAACGAACTTCGTCGCCGACTGAGTCATGACCACCCGGACGATCGCCCCTTCGCGGACCAAGGCGCGGAGCAGACTCACCGCCTTGTACACGGCAATGCTACCCGTCACGCCGAGCACGAGGCGGAGGCCGGTAAGTGCCGGCCCGGTGCGATCAGGATCCATTCGAGACGCGCCTCCCGAACGATTACTCCTCGGCCTCCGGCTCCGGCGCTTTCGGCGTGTCGTCGACGTAGACGCTCAATTCTTTCTTGATTTCACGAGCATCCTCGCCGGTCATCATGGCAATTCGTTCGCTTTCGCCTTCTTTCCCGCGTTTGGCTTCCTTCATGGCGTCCCGCGCTTCCTTGCCGGTCAAGTACTTCGCTTCGCCGCGCAGGACTTCGTCGAGCGCGATCGTCGTTTCCTTCGTGAATTTGGAGCTGCCAAAGGGTCGGGACCCCTGGAGTAAATGCTTGGCGCGCTGAGCCGCCACGATCACCAACCGATGACGAGAATCAAACTGTTCCTGACTGTACTGGGGCAACAAACTCAGCATATCAACCATGTGAGACGACTCCCTTCGCGTTAGGGGTGATCTTTTCGATCTCCCGATTTTGATTCGTCCTTGAGAAGAAAATTATTTTCAATCCATGCCATGTCCATTCGCTTCGTTTTTAGCCGCTCTGCCAGGAAAATGCATTCAAGGTCCCGGAGAGAACGCGCCAAATCGTCATTGCGCACGATATACGCGTACTCCCGGTAACTCCACACCTCTTCCTTGACCTTCTGCAGACGACGCTGAATCTCTTCAGGACTATCTGACGCGCGACTTTGCAGGCGTGCGCGTAAGTCGCTCATTGACGGAGGAAGGATGAACACCGAAACCGCGTCGTCGAATTTCTTTTTGACCTGCAGCGCCCCTTGGACGTCGATTTCCAGCAACACATCGATCCCCTGCTCGATCTTGTCGGCGAGTATTTTCCTGGGGGTGCCGTACAAATGGCCATAGACCCGTGCCCACTCGACAAAGTCGTGCCGATCCACCATCTGCTGGAAGGTCGATTCCTCGATGAAGAAGTACTCGCGGCCGTGCTCTTCTCCCGGTCGTGGTTTTCGCGTGGTGTACGAGATGGAGTGCCATAGCCCGGGAATGCTCGCGGTCAATTGCTTGCAGAGCGTCGTCTTTCCCGTCCCGGAGGGAGCCGAGATGATGAACAGAATGCCGCGCCGCCGAGTGGACGAGCGGTTTGAGCCGGTGGAGGTGTGCGTGCTGCTGGCCGTTGTCGTCATTCGACGTTCTGCACCTGCTCTCGGATTCGTTCCAGTTCCGCCTTCATCTGCACCACATGACCGGCAATCTCGGCATCGTTCGCCTTGGACCCTATCGTGTTGACTTCCCGCCCCATCTCCTGAAGGAGGAAATCGAGTGTTTTCCCCACTGATTCCGAACGGTTAAGCGTTTGTTCAAACTGTAGCATATGCGAGTCCAATCTGACTAATTCTTCCGTAATGTCGCCACGATCTGCATAGATCGCCAATTCTTGATGGAGGCGAGCGACGTCCGGAACTTCCGCGGACATGAGCTTTTCGACACGCTCTTTCATGCGGGCGAACGCCCCCTCGACCACCTTCGGCGTCCGCGCACCCACGGCTTCTCGATGAGCCCGGATCATGCTCAAACGGCCCCGCATATCATTGGCCAGGACTTCACCTTCGCGCCTCCGCATGGCTCCTAGTTCTTCGAGCGCTTGTCCGACCACTTTTTGCACCAGTTTCGCCAGCTTCTGGTCCTCGACCGGTTCGTCCGACACCGAGACGACATCCCGAAGCCCGGCAATCAGCGCCACATCGATCGAGCCGCCCAGTTTAAGCGATTTCTTTAATTGACGAAAGGCCTGATGGTACTGTTTCGCCAGCGATGGGTCAATCGTGACCGTTTGCCCACGGCTGCGTGCGCCCTGGATCGTGACGCTGAGATCGACGCGTCCCCGCGCACAGATGCGCTGTACCGCCTTCTTGAGCCCCTCCTCAAGATGGCTCAATGCTCGGGGAAGCCGACAGGCGACCTCTAAGAATCGATGGTTCACCGACCGGACTTCGACCGTCACCGACCCATCCTGCCATGGAGCCTGCTTACGCGCGAATCCAGTCATGCTGCTGATCATCGTGGCCCCTTTTGTTTCCACACACAATCTGCGTAGATAGGGCAGCGGTGACACTGAGGATTGCGCGCAGTGCAGGTGTAGCGGCCGTGCAGGAGCAACCGCTGGGAGACGGCAGTCCATTGAGACTCAGGAAGAAGCTGCTGGAGATCCCGCTCGATTTGGTCGGGGTCCTCCGAAGTCGTCAATCCCAGACGATTGGCCACGCGCTTGACATGCGTATCGACGACGACCGCCGGTTTCCCGAAGGCGTTTCCCAACAACACGTTGGCCGTCTTTCGCCCCACACCTGGAAGCGTCACCAATTCTTCCATTGTCGCCGGCACGGCGCCATGAAACCGATCGGACACCGCCTGCGCGGCCGCGACGATGTTCTTCGCCTTGCTCTTGAAGAACCCCGTGGGACGGATCAACTCTTCTACTTCAGGCAACCTCGCCTTTCCCAGCGCCGCAGGCGTGGGAAAACGACGAAACAGGGCCGGCGTCACCTGATTCACCCGCTCATCGGTACACTGAGCCGAGAGAATCGTCGCCACCAACAGCTCCCAAGGCGAACGCGACCGAAGCTCCATCCTGGCCTGAGGGATCGCCTTTGCGAGCGCCGCCGCAATGCGACCGAGGCGCAGACGGCGCTCGTCCTTTGTGGGTGACTTTTGTCTCGCCATTGGAGAATCGGCCGCCTGATTGTGCAGCGGTCACAAGCGAGATGCAAGGGCGACAGGAGCGGGATGGAGCGAGGCGTTTCGCAGGAGACCCTCGTTGGTCAGGCGTCGCTCGAGATGCTCGAGCAACGGGTGCAGCGTCTCTGGGTTGAGAGCCGAGATGCCGATGGCCCCGTAGCGACGGCACAGCAGGCCGACCTCCGCCGGGGGCAAACGGTCGCACTTGTTGAACACGAGCACCTTCGGAATCCGGTCGAAACCCAGTTCTTCGAGGATGTGCTCGACTGCGCGGATATGGACATCGAGATCCTTGGCACCGGCATCGATGAGGTGCAGGAGCAGATCGGCGTCGCGCAGTTCTTCCAGCGTGGTGCGAAAGGCGCCGAGCAGGTCCTTGGGAAGATCGCGGATGAATCCCACCGTATCGGTGATGATCACCTCCTGTTCGTGCGGGAACCGAAGCCTGCGGCTTGTCGTATCGAGGGTTTCGAAGACCCGATCGTCCGCACCAACCCGACTTTTCGTCAGAACATTGAGCAGTGTCGATTTACCGGCGTTGGTATAGCCCACAATCGAGATGACGGGGAGCGCATGCCTCGTTCGGCGGGCCCGGCGCTGGTCTTGATGCCGGGCGAACAGGGTCAGCTCTCGCTCCAAATGACTGATCCGATCCCTGACCCGCCGTCGATCCGCCTCCAGCTTCGTCTCCCCCGGTCCGCGGGTCCCGATGCCGCCGCCCAGCCTGGACAGCGAGGTGCCATATCCCGTGAGCCTCGGAAGGAGATACCGAAGCTGCGCCAGCTCGACCTGCACCTTTCCTTCTCGGCTGTGCGCGCGCTGAGAAAAGATGTCCAAGATCAGTTGCGTGCGGTCGATGATCTTCAATTCCGTAATGTCGGCAATCGCCCGTGCCTGGGCTGGTGAGAGTTCCTGATCGAAAATCAACAGATCCACGCCTTGTTGCAGCGCCCGCATCACGATCTCTTTCAGCTTCCCGCTCCCGATCAAAAACCGATGGTAGCCCTCCTGGACGCGCTGCACCACTCGGTCGGCGACCTGAATCCCGGCGGAGAGGGCCAGTTCGGCCAATTCCTCAAGCCGTTCCTGCTGGTCCAACCGGCTCGCCGAAGAGGCGCTGACGAGGATCGCGGTCTTTTCCCCACGGGAGACCGTGTGTGCACGCGTATGGCGCTGAAGATCAGATTCCAGCTCTTGAACGAACGACGCAAAGTCCATCGAGCCGCGATGGACCGGCATCGGTTTCATCACCGTGCACAGCTGTCCTTGGGGATTCGGCGGCAGCAGGTGCGCAAGCGACAAGTGGCCCGGTTCCCCCCGCTCGTTCACCGCCAGTGCGCCGACCAGATCGAGACGGAGCAGCGCCAAGATGGTGAGGTCCTCCTGACTGATCGGCTGCTCATGAAGTTGTGAACGGATGAGCCTGAGCCCGCGCAACGAATGAGTTCCGACACGGAACTTGGCCAACACGGACTGTGACGGCTCGGCGACCGCGCCAACAAGGACATCCTCAATCGTTCCTCGCCGGGTCACCACGAGGCCGATGGGGCGCCGAATCTCGTGCGTGAATAGAGCGAGCACCTTCGCGACTTCAGGCGAGAGCACCGAGTGTGCGGGAATCCGGCGGCGGTACAAGCGTTGGAGTGTAGCCAGTTGGCTGGTACGTAGGCCGGTCAGTTGTCCATGAATTTCGGGAATGTGGAGCTCCTTTCTCTAAGCGGTCGGCATCAACACGTCCGGTTCCCAGGTCGCCATCGCCTCGGCGTCGAAACCTAGTCGCCTCCCGGCATGAAGCGCCCGACAACCGGCGGCAGCAATCATCGCCGCATTGTCTGTGCAAAAACGCAACGGGGGAATACTCAACCTCACGCCCTCGTCGTCTGCACGCCGAGTCAGTAGTGATCGAAGACGGGAATTCGCCGATACCCCGCCGACGACTGCGAGGGCCGTGCAGCCCGCCTGACGCACGGCCGAAAAGGCCTTCTCCACCAGCACGGTGACAATCGCCTCTTGATATGCGGCCGCGAGATCAGCCTGACGAGCGAGGATCTCCGATTCGTCCATCGCCTGGAGCCTGTACAACAATGCCGTTTTGAGTCCGCTGAAACTGAATTCCAGGTTGTGCTTTCTGATCGAAGATCTCGGAAACGAGAACACCGCGCGGTCCCCAGTCTGCGCCAGCCGATCAAGCGCCGGGCCTCCCGGAAACCCTAGACCGAGCATCTGCGCGCCCTTGTCGAACGCTTCCCCCGCGGCATCATCCCGCGTGCGGCCGAGCAACAGGCAGCGGCCGTGCTCGTCGCGCCGATACAAATGCGTGTGGCCGCCTGAGACGACCAGAATGACACAAGCAGGGGGAAACGAGGGATCTTGCAGCCAGGCGGAGGCGATGTGCCCCTCCAGATGACTCACGCCGACCACGGGAATGTCGAGCGCATACCCGAGCGCCTTCGCATAATTCAAGCCGACAATCAGCGCACCGGCGAGGCCCGGCCCCTGCGTCACCGCGATACCGGCCAAGTCTTTCCAGGTCAGACCACTCTCCGTCAACGCCGTCGCGGTAATGCGTTCGATCGCTTCAATATGAGCCCGGGACGCAAGCTCGGGAACCACGCCCCCGAATCGCTCGTGCACGGCGTGCTGAGAGGAGACGACGGTGGATAACAGTCCCCCATCGCCGCCGAGCACCGCCGCGGCCGTTTCGTCGCAGGACGTCTCAATGCCGAGCACCGGTCCCTCGCGCCACGGTGCGGCGGAAACAGAAGAAGCAGATGTCATCGCCACGACGCGCGCACTCCTTTGGGCACCAAAAACAACTGGACCCTTGCCGCCTGCCGCGGCAAGGGTCCAGTGCATTTCGTTCACCACGTCACCGGGTGAGTCAAACGCCGGCCATGGCCTCCTGTTCGATGAACGCGGGAGCGCCGTCCCTCAAGACGACTTTGATCTTTCGGCTCTCTTTGAATCGTCCCTTGATCATCTCCTCCGAGAGCGGATCACCAATCGCCCGCTGAATCGTTCGACGCATCGGCCTGGCTCCGTACAAAGGTTCGTACCCCTCCTTGATGAGCCACTGCTTGACCTCGTCGTCCACTTCGATCTCCACACCCTTCTCGAGCAGGCGCAGATTGAGCTCGCGCAGCTGGATATCCAGAATATTGTACAAGTGCGACTTGTCCAATTGGTGGAAGACCACGATTTCATCGATACGATTCAAGAATTCCGGACTGAAGGACCGGCGAAGCTCTCCGAGAACCTCTTCTTTCTTGTGGCGATCCTGCTCCGCCTCCGTGCTCTGGAAGCCGAGAGAGACGCCTTTCTGAATCAGCTTTGTCCCGATGTTCGACGTCATGATGACGACGGTGTTTTTGAAATCGACCTTGCGGCCCAAGCTGTCGGTGAGCACGCCGTCGTCTAAGACTTGAAGCAGCAGGTTGAACACATCAGGATGTGCCTTTTCAATTTCGTCGAACAAGACCACTGAATAGGGCCGGCGCCGCACGCGCTCGGTCAATTGTCCGCCCTCTTCGTAGCCCACGTAGCCGGGCGGTGCGCCGAACAATCTCGAGCTCGTGAATTTCTCCTGATATTCAGACATGTCGATGCGGATGAGGGCGTCCTCCGTGTTGAACAAAAACTCGGCCAACGTCCTGGCCAATTCGGTCTTTCCCACTCCGGTGGGCCCGAGGAAGATGAACGAACCGATGGGCTTCTTGGCCTCTTTGAGCCCGGCCCTCGACCGTCTGATCGCCCGGCACACCGCCGAGATCGCTTCGTTCTGCCCGACAACGCGTTTGTGCAGGAAATCCTCCATGCGCAGCAGCTTGTTGGACTCCTCCTCTTCAAGCTTGAACAACGGAATACCGGTCATCTTGGAAACCACGTAGGCGACGTCCTCTTTCCCGATAACCGGCTTTTGTTTCTCCTGGTTCTTCTTCCACTCGCGCTTCGATTCATCGAGGAGCTTGCGGAGACGCTCTTCTTCTTCGCGGTGACGAACGGCTTCCTCAAAGTTCTGCATCGAGATCGCAAGTTCCTTGTCCCGTGAAACCTTCTTCAGTTCTTGCTCCATGGCCTTCAATTCGCCGGGCAGCGCATACGTCTGAAGCTTGGCCCTCGAGCCGGTTTCATCAATCAAATCGATGGCCTTATCGGGAAGGAACCGGTCTGTAATATAGCGGTCGGAAAGCTTGACCGCCTCCACGATCGCATCTTCGGTGATCTCCACCCCGTGATGCTCTTCGTACCGGTCGCGCAGCCCTTGGATGATCCGCACCGTCTCATCCAGGCTGGGCGGCTGTACATAGATCGGCTGAAACCGCCGCTTGAGCGCCCCGTCCTTCTCAATATGCTTGCGGTATTCATCGAGCGTCGTTGCGCCGATGCACTGAATCTCGCCACGCGACAGGGCCGGTTTCAGCATGTTCGAGGCATCGATCGACCCTTCGGCTGCGCCCGCGCCGACCAGCGTGTGAAGCTCGTCGATGAAGATGATGATATTTCCCGCCTGAACGATTTCCTTCATCACGACCTTCAACCGCTCCTCGAACTGACCGCGGTACTTTGTGCCGGCCACCAATGATCCAAGGTCGAGGGCAATCACACGGCGTGACAGAAGATTGTCCGGAACTTCGGATTGGACGATTCGTTGCGCCAGGCCTTCGACGATCGCGGTCTTGCCGACCCCGGACTCTCCGATGAGGACCGGATTGTTTTTCGTTCGGCGGCTGAGGATCTGCAGCACCCGTTCGATTTCATCGGCTCGTCCAATCACAGGATCGAGCTGGCCTTCTTGGGCCATTTGCGTGAGATCGCGGCCAAATTCATCCAACGCGGGGGTGTTGCTCTTGCGGTCCCGCTCGCGAGGCGCAGACTTGCGTAAGAAGGTGACGGTTAGTTGTCGCGCGGTCAGGAGGTTGGCGCCCAGGCTGCGGAGAATTTTGCCGCCGATGCCCTCTTCTTCCCGAAGGAGGCCGAGCAAGAGGTGTTCGCTGCCGATGTGATTGTGTCCCAGCAACCGGGCTTCTTCGACCCCGTATTCGATCACCTTCTTGACACGAGGACTGAAGGGAATTTCGCCGAAGGTCATCGTCGTGCCGCCCCCCGGCAAATTGCGCTCGATTTCCAGGCGGATTTGCTCCGTCGACAGCCCCATCTTCTTCAAAATCATGAGGGCAATCCCATCGGATTCGCGAAGGATGGCCAGGACCAAGTGCTCCGTGCCGAGGTAATCGTTCTGATGCCGCTCGGCCTCCTCCCGCGCAAGGATGATGATCTTCCGCCCCTTGTCCGTAAATCGTTCGAACATCCTGCCTCCTTTTGATGGGGTCTGTAGATCAGGACTTACGGAAGCGAACCCTTCGAAAAACTTGGCCTAATTCTAACTAGAAGGGCGGACAGTGTCAAGGTTGCTAGGGAACGGCGCGTCGCGCAGCGCTCTTTACAACGCGATGACAAAAACGGTGGCGCGATTCGTTGACTTCGAAAGAACGGTGCCGATAGAATTCGCACCTTTCCGGTGGGCATCTCGACATCGGCATTTGGGCATCGATGAAAAGCAAGAGCATCGGGATTCTGACCAAGCCGAAGTTTCCCGAAGTGCGGACGACGCTTCAGGCCGTCGTCACATGGCTGAGAGCCCGAAACATCGTCGTGCTCCTCGACACAACGTCCGCAGGACTCCTCGGCGAGCGAGGCGGCATTCAGAAAACGGAACTGGCGCAGAAGGCCGATGTGCTCCTCGTCCTCGGCGGCGACGGCACGATGCTGAACGCAGCGAGACTGGCCGGTGAGCGCAGCATCCCGATTCTCGGTGTGAACATGGGCGGGCTCGGCTTCTTGACGGAGGTCCGACTCGAGCATCTCTACCCTTGTTTGGATCGCGTGTTCGCAAATGAATACGTGCTGGACGAGCGGCTCATGCTCAAGGGGCACGTGCATCGGCACGGAGAAACCGTCACGCACGGAGTGGTCCTGAACGACGTCGTGATCAGCAAGGGCACGCTCGCGCGGATGATTGAACTCCGCATCGCCATCCAGGGACAATTCGTGACGAATTTGAGGGGCGACGGTTTGATCGTCAGCACACCGACGGGATCAACGGCCTACTCGCTCTCGGCCGGGGGGCCGATCGTGAATCCGGCGGTGCAATCCCTGATGCTCACGCCGATCTGTCCTCACACGCTGACCCACCGCCCGCTGATCGTCCCGGGCAATGTGGAGATCGATGTGACCCTGACAAGCAAGGACGACGGCGCGATGGCCACGCTCGATGGCCAGGTGGGCATCTCGCTGACCCAGGGAGACAGCGTGGTGCTCACCACTTCAGAATATCGAACCAGATTGATCCGTTTTCCTGAGACGAATTACTACGACGTCCTGCGGGAGAAATTAAAGTGGGGGGACGGATGAGCCGAGGAAGCGACTCATCCTAAACACGTGCTTGCTCGATCACCGCCAACATTTCCTGATTCGTGACGTATTTGAATTCGCCGATACAGTCCTTCGTACCGTTGTAGGCTTTTTCCGCCGCTTCGAGCGCACGCAATCCTTTGACGTCCACGGGTCGGCTCTTCCGGTCCCTGAGTACCGCGTGTAGCTTCTCAAGCACCGTCTTCACCTGGGACCCGGCCGTTTTGGTGGCAAGATATCGCGACACCACTTCGGCACACCAGTCACCGTCTCGTTTCGCGACGCCGACGAGGCCCTCGCTGGCCTTCCTCGCCCACCCGGCGAGGAATACACCCTCAAGCACCTTGCCGCTCCCCTCATCGTAGGCTTGAAAGAGCGCATCGTCCGGGTCATTATTGGTTCTGTTCGGGTTGGTGCAATACACCCCGCTCTTGCAGGGAAGCCCGACCGTCTCGTCGACCTTGTCTCCCACCGCAAAAATTACGCTGTCACAGGGGAACTCATAGTACTGTTTGAGCCCGACGGCGGCCGTATCGCTTCCCTTCATCTCCAGTTTATTGTCTTCCATTTCCAACGCCCGGACCCGGTTGTTGGCATCCACGAAGATCCGCTTGGGAGAAGCGAGAAATTTGAATCCCATCTTGGTTGCGCTGGCCGTGGGTTCGCATTTCGTAAATTCGGCTACCATCCCCTTCAACACCTCATCGGCATTCTGTCCGACGGCGGCCAAACGGTCCTTGATGCGGTTCACCTCCTGCGTAATCGCCTCCACATCCATGTTGGCGCAAACGGCTCGGATCTCTTTCGGATTGTATTTTCGTTCTGCGGGTCCGCGGCGGACGATCGCCGTGACTCGCTCGACTCTTTTATACCGGATGAGCCAATGAGCGATATCAACCATCACATCGCCGGCCCCGATCACGGCGACATGATTTCCCACGTCGAAGGCACGGTCACCAAAGCCGGGCAGCCGGTTAAAGTGATACACGATATCCTTGGCGTGGAACACGCCCTTCGCAGAATCGCCCTCTACACCTATGGCCTTGGTTCCCTGGGCACCGATGGAGAACACGATCGCACTCGCACCCAATCCGCGCAGTTCCTCGACCGTGATGTCCCTGCCTTGACCGACACAGACATTGCCGAAATAGTGAACATTGGGTTGTTCGAGCAGCTCCCAGTATTGTTTCCGCAAGCCCCCTCTCAGTTTGAGCTTGCTCGGGAAAATCCCGTATTCGGCTAACCCGCCGAACTTGATATCCCGATTCAGGATGATGACGTCATAGCCGGACTTCGCGAGGCTACCGGCCACCGCCATGCCGGCCGGACCGGCGCCCGCCACGACAATCACGTGCTGCTGTGTGGTCATTCGAAAGTCCTAGGGAATGTATGGATAAAAAGAGTCAGAATCTCAAGAGTTCCGCGGACTTTAGCACAGCAATTCTTCGGCTGTCAAAATGCCCGGCCTGCCCGGCGTCGTGGCATGAAACGAGATCAAGGGCCGCCGATCGGGGACACTTTCGCTATCCACCGGCGCTCCCGACGGGCCCACCCGGTTCCGTCATGCGCCAGGGATCGAGAAGTTCGGCCAAACGCTTCTCCGGAAGGATCTTCTGCTCCTTGGCAACTTCGCGAACGGTCTTCCCCGATTTGTAGGCATCCTTTGCGAGCTTCGCGGCCGCTTCGTACCCGATCTCCGGAGCCAACGCCGTACACATGGCCAAGCTTTCTTCGATCAAGCTCTTACAGCGTTCTTCATTCGCCTTGATCCCTTCGATGCATTTGACGGCGAAGTTGCGGGACGCCGCAGCCAGGAGTTCGATGGACTGGAGCACGTTGTACGCCATGACGGGCAACATGACGATCAGTTCGAAATTCCCGGCCTGGCCGCCGACGGCGACCGTCACGTCATTGCCGATGACCTGCGCGCAGACCATGGTGACGGATTCCGCGATGACCGGGTTGACTTTTCCCGGCATGATCGACGAACCCGGCTGCGTCTCGGGCAAATGAATTTCGCCGAGCCCACAGCGCGGGCCGGAGCCGAGCCAGCGAACATCGTTGGCGATTTTCATGAGACTGACCGCCAGGGTTCGCAATTGGCCGCTGGTCTCGACCAAAGCATCCTGAGCCGATTGGGCCTCGAAGTGGTTCACGGCTTCACGAAAGGCACAACCGGTCTCTTTGGAAATGATCGCCATGGTCTTGGCCGCGAAGCGGGGATGGCAGTTCAGGCCGGTTCCCACGGCCGTGCCGCCGAGCGCGACCTCGCTCAGCGCCTCTTGCGCCCGCCGCATGCGAGCCATGCCCAACTCGATCTGCCTGGCGTATCCGTTGAATTCCTGTCCCAGGCGAATCGGCGTGGCATCTTGGAGATGGGTGCGACCGATCTTCACGATCTTGTCGAACTCGCGCGCTTTGCGCTCCAGCGCCCGGTGGAGTTTCGCAAGCGACGGAAGAAGCTGGCGCTCGATCGTTTCCGAAGCGGCGATATGGATCGCGGTCGGAATGACGTCGTTGCTCGACTGTCCGAGGTTGACATGATCGTTGGGGTGGACGAGTTTGCTGCCCCGTGCCCCGCCCAGGAGTTCGGTCGCGCGGTTTGAGATGACTTCGTTGACGTTCATGTTGGTCGAGGTGCCGGAACCCGTCTGGAAAATGTCGACGGGAAACTCCGCATCGAGCTTTCCCTCGACGACTTCCGTTGCCGCCTGGCGGATCGCATCCGCAAGTCTTTTATCCAGCAGTTTCAACGACTGGTTGACAGAGGCCGCAGCCCGCTTGATCAACCCCATGGCCCGAATCATCGACCGAGGCATCCGGAGCGAACTGATGGGAAAGTTCTCGATGGCTCGAGCCGTCTGCACTCCATAATAGGCGCCGGCGGGGACCGCCAGCTCGCCCATGGTGTCCCGTTCAATGCGCATGGCCGTCTCTGAACCGCTCGCTGCGCGAGCCTTGACTTTGCCGTTTTTGTTCATTCAATGCACTCCATGTATCAGTCTGATCGATGCGCGTCCAAACTTTCTCGGGATTGGCACCTCCTCGCGGATGGCGGGCGCCATGATAAACTCTGCTCTCTATTCGGCACAAGGGTTGTCTCATGTCCCCTGTCAAGGTTGACGTCTACGCGGGCTATAAAGGAGAGGAGACGCCACGCTCGTTCATCATCGAGGGGATACGACATGCCGTCACAGAGATCATGAATCGCTGGTCCAGCGACACCCATGGTTTTTTTCGGGTGCGCACGGCGGACGGTGGACAGTATGTCCTGCGTTATCAGTTCGACGAGGAACGGTGGGAAGTAGTCATGCAGAAACGAACATAAAAAAAGGCCCGCTTGCGCGGGCCTTTTCGCTACACAGAGCGTCCGGTCTGAAACTCAGGCCACTTTCACATCGATCGCCTTCGGTTTCACCTTTTCGGTCTTGGGCAGATGCACGGTCAACACGCCGTCTTTGTAGTCGGCTTTCACACCCGACTCATCCACGGATTCGGGCAGCGTGAAGCTTCGGACGAAGGTCCCGTAGGATCGTTCCACGCGATGAAACTTCTTCCCCTTCTCTTCCTTCT
>DASTSI010000250.1:0-6582 GCA_035760745.1 Nitrospira sp.
CGATGGAGATAGCCGAGATCCGGCGTAGCTTTCACGATCCGCTCGCCGTCCAACTCGAGCACGACCCGGAGCACGCCGTGGGTGCTGGGATGCTGCGGCCCCATGTTCAGCAGCAACTCCTCCCGCCGGCGGGAGCCGGACGACGCGGCTTCCGCCCGGAAGGCCTGCTTTTGACTTTCGGGAACCTCGCCATCCGTATGGTCTACCGGCAGCTCATCGAGACGCGGGATGAAATCGAATTGGCTCCGCCATCCGCGGCCCTCCGCAGGAAAGTCCTTCCGCAACGGGTACCCTTCCGTATAGTCATCGGGCATGAGAATGCGCCTCAGATCGGGATGGTTCGAGAACCGGATGCCCATCATGTCGTACACTTCCCGTTCGAGGAATTCTGCGCCTTTCCAGATGCCGGTGACGGAGGGGAGGGTGGGCTTGTCCTCGGTGACCCGCGCCTTGAGGCGAATTCGCCGCCTGTGAGGCAGCGAGTGAAGGTGGTACACCACTTCGAAACGCTCCTGGTCCTCCGGATAGTCCACCGAACAGATGTCGGTGAGGTGATCGAACGACGCCTCGGGAGCGTCATGGAGAAATCGAGCCAGCTCCAGCAAGCGCTCGGCCGTGACACGCAGCGACACCTCGGACCGTTGCGTGTCGGCTTCGACCGACAGGACGGCGTTTGGGAACCGCGTCATGAGAGTTTCGATCAGGGATTGCATGGCGCTCTATGCCTGTGACCGTCCTATTTCACGAACACCTTCTCCCGTTGAATCTTTTCTTGGAGCTTCAGGAGGCCGTCGAGGAGCGCCTCCGGCCTCGGCGGACAACCGGGTACGTAGACATCGACCGGCACGATCTGGTCGACGCCCTGGACGACCGCATAGCTGTTGTAATGGTTCCCGGACGTCGCGCAGGATCCCATGGACATCACGTACCGGGGCTCGGGCATCTGATCGTAGATCCGCCGAATCACCGGAGCCATCTTGCGTGTCACGGTGCCTGCGACGATCATGAGATCGGACTGGCGCGGCGAGGCGCGAAAGACGCCTGCGCCGAAGCGGTCGATGTCGTAACGTGAGGAGACACTCGCGATCATTTCGATCGCGCAACAGGCCAGCCCGAACGTCATCGGCCAGAGCGCGGACTTTCGCGCCCAGTTGACGACGGCGTCGAGATTCGTCGTGATGATATTCGCCTCGAATTGCCGTTCCAGCAGACTCATGGTTCCTTGTCTTTCACGCGCCAAACCGGGTCCCGTGGGGTGAGCCGCCGCGGCGGAGTGCCAAGCCGGGAACAGCGTGGTGCCGGGTCCCGGTCAATCCCATTCGAGCGCTCCTTTTCTCCACGCATACCACAGCCCCACGAGCAGGATGGCAATGAACACCAGCATCTCGACGAGCCCCAACAGTCCCAGGGACTGAAACCGCACCGCCCACGGAATGATGAAGATCACCTCGATGTCGAAGATCACGAACAGCATGGCGATGATGTAGTACCGCATCGGAAACTGGATGCGGGCATCGGAAAACAGCGGGCTCCCGCTTTCGTAGGGATTCAGCTTGGCTCGATAGGGGCGGCTTGGCCTGACCAGACGGCCGGCGAGCAGCGAGACACCGCCGAAGACGATCGCCACGGCAATGAACAGGAGGATCGGGAGATAATTCGCCGGAACCGCTTCGTTACCCATGCCTTCGTCTGTCGCGAACCATACGGCTGTTAACCCTCGACCGTGACCGTCTTTTCTCTTGCCGGTCCCGGCACCAACGCTTCCCCGAAGAACGGCTTGAATTTCAGCCCATCGAGCGACGGCCGTTCCATCCCCTTGTGCTGCACGAGAATCTTGAACGTCCGGCCCATCCCTTCGGGTTTGAGGAGATGCACGGCGGCGAAGAATTCCGCGCTATCGGGCTCCAGCCCACCGATCATCTCCTCCACATCAAGACCCATGAGGAAGCTCATTTGATTCGTAAACCCGGTCGTCACCAAGCCGGCTTCCTCTCCGGCAGCTGCGAGGCTCGTGAAATCCACGTGCGAGGTCATGTCCTGAAGACCGACCCGGACATAGGGATCGTCGGCCGTGAGCTGCGAGTAGTAACACAACAATGTCCCGTTCGACCGTGTCGGACCATACAGGTCTTGCGCGGTATGGCCGTAGTCGATGGTGACGACCACGCCACGGCGCAACCGGTCGGCGACCTGTTTGATCCATTCGAGCGCCGCCAAATTGACTTCGGTTCTGTAGCCGTTCGGCAGGGCGATCCCTCTCCGAGCGAAATGCTGTGCAAGTTCCGCCCGGGATGGCGATTGCAAGCATTCGACAAAGCGTTCATTTCTCCAGTCGACGAACACTTCCAGGAGCTTTCCTCCGCTCATCTCAACGCGGTGGACGGCGAAGGCATCGGGCAATTCATTGCTGAACATGAATCCGGTAACGCCGTCCGAAGGCAGGCTGCTCAGATCCTCCACCCATGTGACCAATCCCGGTTGCTCAAGCCAGGGACTGAGCGCCTGCTGCTGGAGCGCCCGCATGGCAGGGCTGCGCTCGATCAGCACCAGCCGCAGGCGCCGGCCCAGTTCGCCCTGTTGCCGGGCGATTTCAAGAAGGAAGTCGCGCGCCAACAAGCCTTTGCCCGGGCCCATCTCGACGACGGTGAAGGGATCGGTTCCTCCCAGAAGGGCATCGACCTGTCGAGCCTGCCTGGCGAGCGCGCGGCCCAGGATCGGGTGGACGTCGGCACTCGTGTAGAAATCGCCCGACCAGCCGATCCGCTCGCTTCCGGACTCCGGGGGGCGCATGTAGTACCCATGCTGCGGATGGTAGAGAGCGAGTTCCATGAAACGAGCGAAGGGAATGGGACCCGACGAACAGATTTCAGAAGCAATGGCCGCGACGAGCTCGGGATGTCCAATCGTCACAACGTCATCCTTGTCGCGCGTAGCATGCGCGGGAACACCACGAAAGGACAGGTTAACTTCACCCGTCGGCTCTCGCAGGTCAAAAGTGGGTTACAGTATCCCTGAGAAGGGAGCTAAGTCAAGGTGGAATAAGGCAGAATCCTTGCACTGGATTCGCTCAGGTCCGACGATTCGACCGTTTCCTGCCTCACCCACTGCCTGACGCCGAAACTCATTCCATTCGGTGCGATCCAGAACGGAACATCGGACATCGACGTCACTCGCAAGGCGAGGCGCAATTGGTTCCTTCGAACGGTGCCCGAATTGCGGGCAGGTCGCTCGTCATGCGCAAGGATTCCGCTCCAGGGGGTGACAAAGCGTACGCGAAGAACGAAACGAGTTTCCGCTGCTAAGCCGTGGAGACTAAGTAGGGTCGAGCCGAAGCGTGTGGCCGGGAAGGGTAACGAGGCCGCCTTTTTACGCCCCGTGACACTTCTTATATTTCTTGCCCGATCCGCAGGGGCAGGGATCGTTGCGGCCCACTTTGTCGTCGCTGCGATGGACGGTTTGGGGTGAGACCGGTTCTTCGCCGCGGTTCAACGTCAGCTTGGGCTGCGGGCGCGAAAGGATCGGCGGCGGGGGCGGAGCCGGTTGCTCGCCGTCGTGCCGGACGGCTTGAACGTGGAAGAGGCGGTCCAGCGTGTCGGATTTGATTCGTTCCATCATGCCGGCGAAGAGATCGAACCCTTCCCGCTTGTACTCGATGAGCGGATCCTTTTGCCCGTATCCGCGGAGGCCGATGCCGTCCCGCAGATGATCCATCGCGAGCAGGTGATCTTTCCAATGATGGTCGATTACCTGGAGCATGAAGGTCTTTTCGAGGAAGCGCATCAGCTCCGGGCTGAGTTCCTGCTCTTTCCGGGCATAGGCCTCCCGTACCTGCGTTTGAAGGTCGTCGAGCAGCGCATCGCGGCCGACGTCCCTGAGCGACTCGCCTCCGTCGTTCTTGCCGTGCGTGATGTCGACACCGAACTGCCCGTGCATCATTTCCGCGAGTCCCTTCAGATCCCATTCCTCGGGATACTGATCCGGCGGACAGTACACGTTCATGGCCGAGTCCACCACGCCGGCCATCATATCTTCGACATGTTCCTTGAGATTGGTTCCGGCGAGGACCGCGCGGCGATGCTGGTAGATCACCTCGCGCTGCTTGTTCATGACGTCGTCGTATTCCAGCAACTGTTTGCGGATCTCGAAATTGTGCGCCTCAACCTTCTTCTGCGCGTTCGCGATGGCGCGCGTCACCATGCCGTGCTCGATCGGCACGCCTTCCTCCATGCCGAGCTTCAGCATGAGCTGTGAGACCCGTTCGGAGGCGAAGATGCGCATGAGATCGTCTTCGAGAGACAGGTAGAACCGCGAGGATCCCGGGTCGCCCTGCCGGCCGGCACGGCCTCGAAGCTGGTTGTCGATGCGCCGACTTTCATGCCGCTCGGTGCCCAGGATATGGAGCCCGCCCAGCGCAAGGACGTCCTGCCGGTTCTTCTCGCAGTCCGCCTTGATTTCCTCGTACATCGCAAGCTTCCGTTCTTCCGGCAGGTGCTCTTCGCGATACAGGATTTGCTTGAACATGAAGTCGGCGTTCCCGCCCAGAAGAATATCGGTCCCGCGGCCGGCCATGTTCGTCGCGATGGTGACGGAACCCTTGCGCCCGGCCTGGGCCACGATTTCCGCCTCGCGCTCGTGCTGCTTCGCGTTGAGCACGTTGTGCTTGATGCCGTTCCGGTTCAGCATGCCGGAAAGCTTCTCGGATTTTTCGATCGAAATCGTTCCGACCAGCACGGGCTGGCCCCGTTCGTGGCAGTCCTTGATCTCTTCGACGATCGCCGTAAATTTTTCTTTCTCGGTGCGATACACCACGTCGGCGTAGTCAATCCGGATCATTTTCCGATTCGTCGGCACGACGTTCACGTCGAGGTTGTAGATCTTCGCGAACTCAGCCGCTTCGGTATCCGCCGTGCCCGTCATGCCGGCGAGCTTCTTGTACATCCGGAAATAGTTCTGGAAGGTCACGGAGGCCAACGTCTGGTTTTCGTTGGCGATCTTGACGCCTTCCTTCGCTTCGACCGCCTGGTGCAAGCCGTCGCTCCAGCGACGGCCGGGCATCAGCCGTCCGGTGAATTCGTCGACGATGATGACCTCGCCGTCTTTGACGACGTAGTCCACGTCGCGCTTGTAGAGCGCGTGAGCCTGGAGGGCCTTCACGACGTGGTGCACCAAGTCCATATTGGCCGGATCGTAGAGATTGTCGACGCCGAGGAGCTTTTCGACCCGGACGTTCCCCTCCTCGGTGAGGGCGGCCGTTTTCGTCTTCTCTTCGATCGTGTAGTCCTGGTCGACCTTCAACTGCGGGATGATGGCATTGATCCGGTAATACAGCTCCGTGGTTTGATCCGTGGGGCCCGAGATGATCAGCGGCGTTCGGGCTTCGTCGATCAGGATGCTGTCGACTTCGTCTACGATGGCGAAGTTGAGCTCGCGCTGCACGCATTGGTTCAAGTCCGTCACGACGAGATTGTCGCGCAGATAGTCAAACCCGTATTCGTTGTTGGTCCCGTAGGTGATGTCTGCGCGATATGCTTCGAACCTCGTACAGGGACGCAGGTGCTGAAGACGTTTGTCGGCGGCCTCATAGGTCGGATCGAACAGGAACGACGCATCGTGCTGAATCACGCCGGTCGAAAGCCCGAGCGCATGGTAGAGCTGAGCCATCCATTGCGCATCGCGCTTGGCGAGGTAATCGTTGACGGTGACGAGGTGTGCACCCTTTCCTTCCAACGCGTTCAAGTACATGGGCAGGGTCGCGACCAGGGTCTTGCCCTCGCCGGTCTTCATCTCGGCGATCCGGCCCCGGTGCAGGATCATGCCGCCGATCAGCTGCACGTCGAAATGGCGCATATTCAGCTTGCGGCGGGACATCTCCCGGCAGACGGCGAATGCCTCCGGCAGAATGTCGTCGAGCGTTTCGCCTGCGGCAAGCCGCTTTTTGAAGTCCTGTGTTTTGTCGGCCAGCGCCTCGTCCGACAGTGGGGCGAGGCTCGGTTCCAGGCTGTTGATGCGCTGGACGACAGGCATCAAGGCCTTGATTTCACGGTCGTTCTTGCTGCCGAAGATCAAATTCAGGAGCTGAGTCAGCATGAGTGGTTCGGCTAGTTCAGGTGATGACGCTGCGGTGTGTCCAGCGGTATGCTGCAGTATACAGCAAACCCGCGGTGAATCCTATCGGGAAGATCATAGGGGTGAATCGGCCGACGGGAAGGCTGCAAGCGGATATCGTGAGCCTCCACGGCAGGGAAATCGTGGAGAGGACATTGACTCCCGCGCGCGGAGTTCGGTACCATCGCCCCTGAATTCTCCCGGGTGGGCCATGCCTCAGCTGCTGCTCAGACGATCCCTTGCCGTTGTCCTGATCCTCTGCCTGTTATCGGTGAGCGGCATCGCCACCGCCCAGTCGTTCTCGCATGAGCCGCATCACGCCCATCATCAGAAAGCCGATCACGGAACGGTGGTGTGCTCTTGGATGTGTGCCGCCGGTCAGGTCCTGGACGGCATTCATATCGTCCCACAAGTCCGGTTCGACATACTGGGCATCAGTACTCCTGTCCTCCTTCGATCTCACCACAGTCTTCCCAT
>DASTSI010000251.1:0-15202 GCA_035760745.1 Nitrospira sp.
TATCCCGAAGAAGGGGAAAGCCGGATCAACATCAATACGGCGGACCCCCTCGTCCTCCAAGCCCTCGATCCCCGCATCTCGCAAGCGGTCGCCAGCGAAATCATCCACGGACGCCCCTACCGGACGATTCAAGAGCTCGACCGAGTGAGCAGTTTCGAGGCGCTCGGTAAAGAATTGCGACTTCAGAATGCCTACGACGTGAAGACCAATATTTTTTCCGCGAAGATGACGCTCACGATCAACGAGGTCGTGAAGCACGCGCTCGTGACACTTCGACGCGATCCCAACACCGGGACCAGTTCCGTCCTCTACTTCCGCCTGCTCTAGCGCTCGTCCCGGCGCTCGGGACTTGCCTCTCCGCCTTTCCGACGGCTGAACAATTAACAATTCTGTAACCGTGGAGTTACGCGTCCGCAATCCGGGGGACGTATCCTGAAGCGAAAGATGAAGGGAGCGTCCGGTCCCCGCTCGCGCTCGAGACAGAAGGAGAAGAATCTATGTTGGCACGTATTCTCGTCCCGCTGCAGTGCAGCCTGATGCTTATGGGGGGCGTTCTCGGCTTGGTCGGTCTGGCCAACGCAGAACAAGCCGGTCCGTTTGCTTCGGTCGTCACGGATGCCAACCTGGCACACTACAACCCGGAAGCGCAGGTGACCGGAACGTTCAAAATCCGGGGATCCGAGACGATGTACCCGCTGCTCTCCCGGCTCAGCGTCGAGTTTCAACGGCGCCAACCGAAAGTCGCCATCGACGTCCGAGGAGGCGGATCGACACCCGCCATCTCCGAATTCCTCCAGCCTCCGCTCAGCAAGAGCGGACAGGTGCGGATCTTCGAAGAGCGAGCCAAGCATTTCATGCTGTTGTCGACCTCGCGAGAGTTGTTCGACGCGGAAATCAAGGAATTTGCCGCCCAGCATGGATACGAACCGACGGCGATCCCCGTCGCGCTCGATGCCGTCGCGCTGTATGTCCACAAAGACAACCCCATCCCAGGCCTAACGCTTGACCAGGTGGACGCGATCTTTTCCACCACCCGGAACCGAGGCTACAAGACTCCGATCACGGAATGGGGCCAGGTAGGACTGACGGAAGGATGGGAACATGTGCCCATCCAGCTCTTCGGCAGGGACCGGAAGTCGGGAACCAGGGCCTTCTTCCAGGAACATTGCTTGGCGGGAGGCGAATTTGTTCCCACCGTCCATGAGGATCCGGGAGCTGCGTCCGTGATCCTCGACCTCAGCCGGTCGCAGGCCGGCATCGGCTATAGCGGCCTCGGACTCCAGACGTCGATGGTCCGCGTGGTGCCGCTGGCGGAGAGCATCGGCATGCCGTTCGTGACCCCTTCGTCGAAGACCGTGGCCGACCAACGCTATCCGCTGCGGCGCGTGCTCTATCTGTATCTCGACAAAGCACCGGACGCTCCGCTGCCCCCGGCCATCCAGGAATTCCTGAGCTTCCTCATGAGCCGGGAAGGACAGGATGCGGTCATCAAGGCGGGATTCTTCCCTCTCCCGGCGAATCAGCTCAGCCAAACAGCGGTGGCCTTGGCATCGCCGCCATCGACAAAGACGTTCAAGCGTTAAGGTCGCCGTTCGGCTGGAGGCGAACCGATCAAATGGATTACGGCGAAGGGGGCTTCGGCGGAGACGGCTTCGATTGCCGCGCCTGTTCGAGCTCTTGGCGCAGCCGGATCATTTCCTCCAACAACTCCTTCATGCGCCGAGCCTCCTCGTCCAGCCGCTGACGCAGCTCCAGGTTCAAGTTCGTCAATTCTTTGATCTGGTTTTGTAAGTCCTGCTTGCTGACGGACGATTCGGCCGGCGCCGGAACCGGCCTAGCGGGCTGTCGGCTCACGCCCTCCGGCGCAGGAATCTTCGACAATGCCAGCACCTGTCCCACGTTCAGCGAGATGTGAACCGTCTCAAACGGCGCCCAGTGCGGCTCTTCAGCATCCGGTACCGTGGCGGGCTGCGCGGGTCGCGCCACCCAGAGTTTCATTGCTTTGGTATCCCGGATGTCCCGAACCTCACCTCCGCCGGTATCGGCATGGAGGATCGAGCTGTGATCCTTCAAGACGATATGGAGATAGCGGTCGCGCAAAAAGAGGGCCCCCACCGTCCGGTCTTCGCTGTACCGTCCGCCAGGCTTCGGAAACGAGAAGACAACGCGCTCCTCAGGACCCGCGACCTTGAAGGCGTCCGCCAGCGGCCCTGAGTACTTCTGCAATTCGTCCTCCGTGAGAAGCGGAACCGGCTGAGGCGAGAGGAAGGCGCCCACCACGGTCCCGCTATATCCGCTGACCTGAACGACCCGGAGCAGGGATTGGATCTGCTCCCGACTCAGGCTCGCGGGATGCGCGTTTCGGACTCCTGCCTGGTGCGCCGGAATCGTCGGGTCTCGTTCGATCGTCACACGCGCGTCGTCCTGATCGTAGATCACCCGTTCATGGGGGAACAACGAGCAGCCCGCAAGCCCGGGGAGGAGCAGCCCGAGCGACAGGAGACAAGCTGAAAGGCTGACGGTCGAAGGTGATGATCGAGTTACGGCGTGCATGCGAATTGGATACCCCAAATGCGATCCGTTCCGATTTGACCCGACCAGAGTCGATCCGCGGTGGCGCTGACTTTCGGCACCTCGCCTTCCTTGAGGATTCGCCAACCACGAGGACATTTCTCATTGATGAGATGGATCGCGTCGCGACGGCCGGCGGAACTCAGTACATCGGCGTCCGATTGGATGGCATACGTGGCCACTGCGCCGTTGTCGGCCTCGCGGACGAGCGCGGCATCATGCCCACACGCCGCCGCCATGCAGGCGGCCGCGAACATGAGGACAGAGGCCCGGCTTCGACGCCTGGGTCCGGCGCGGCGGACCGACTCGATTGACGTGAGCGACAAAAAGATCCTGATATGCTCGGACTCTATCGTGAACCGGCGCAGAACGTCTGTTCCTGAAGCGGTTCATATCCTGCCCCAAACCCAGGGAAATCCGCAATGTCCCTTCCGCCGGTATTCCAGACATGCACGCAAGCGGCCGAGACGGTGGGAAGGCTTCGAAGCAATTCGTCGACGGGAATGGCAGTCGCCGGCCGGGTGGTCCCGACGACCATCAGCCTGTTGCCTCGTTGCAAGAAGATGCGGTCGATCGTGCCCTGATACTCGACCGCAAATTCACTTGTCGGCCTTCCCGTCTCTTTCGGCCCGTAAGCGGGATGCTCGACGATGGGCAGATGCGCCACCACGATCGTCGTTCGGTCATCCTTCATATCCGCTTGAATGATCCGGCCGCCCAGCACAACTTTGTGTCCTGCCGCTTGGTTCGGCGCCATCTTCCATCGCGTAAAATCGAAGTTGGGGTCGACGTCCTTCATCACCTCGGGCGGAAACAGTTGGCGGGCCGAACAAGCGGCGAGGGCGATACAGATCAGCACCATCGTCGTCGCGGGAACGGTCTTCATGGAACCTCCATTCGGTCGTTCATGTGCCAAGCAATTTGGCCCTCCCTGCTCCCTGTCCTTACATAAACCTGACCTGAAGCTGCAGGAAGAACGCATTCTGTGCGAAGGGATCCGATCTGGCGTCGAACGCCGGCGTGCCCGGTCCGACTCCTAATCCCTGGTGGTGCCTGAACTCGTAATTGAGCTGCAATTTGGTCTGAACTTTCGGGGGGAAATTCTCAAAGTAATAGGTCAGCCCCACGATCGTTCTCGTGTAGAGATCGTTCGACATGGTGGTATTGGGGTCGAACTGCTCCCACATGACGGTCGGCTCGAAGTTCTCCAACGGACCTTGCGTGAAGAGGTACTTGGCAAGCACATAATAGGTTCTCCGCTGCATGCCCGGGGCTCCCGACCCCCCGCAGATGGCGGTCGCCGTGCAGGCGCCGCTCGCCGCGGTGCCGACGGTGGTGGCATTCGCGCCGTCATGTCCCTGCCACCATTCACCCTGAACCATGAGACCCGGGAGCACCTTCGAGGTATAACGAAAATCGATCCCGTACCGGTCGAAGACGCCTTTGCCCCGTCCATTGATCAAGGTGCCGGCATTGTTCGACTCACCTTGAATGGTGGTAAAACTCACAAACGAGACGTCGCTCCCGAACAGGCGTACCCGCGTGTAAAAAGCCTTCGGCCCATTGGCACCGCCCAACCCCGACGCGGTGCTCACGAGAGCATTCGCCTGAAAGTTATTATTATTCATCACGCCGACGACGTACTCCAGCCGGTTGGCCAGCTTTCCCCGAACATCGACGAAATAATCGCGCTCCTGAAGAAAATCGATCGCGCCGCCGGTTCCGTTGGCATTTTGGCCCGGCCCTCCTCCCCCGCCGACCGAGGTCAGATACGGAGAGCTGATGACATCGCGAAGCCCTCCCGATGTCTCCGTGAAGATGCCGAACGGCATGCGGAAGACACCCAGGCGAATGATGTTGAGATTGGGGGCCCAGGCCTGCACCGGACGCACGTCGATGTAGCTTTCCCGAAACCAGGTCCCCGCCGTCGGTGTCGATTGACCGGCGGTCGGGGTGTTGCTCGTCAGGCTCGTGCTCTGCATCTCGAAGAGCGCATGCCACCGCGGGATGTAGTCGCTGATCTTCCCCCAGAAAATGAATTCCGATCGCCTGATCGAAAAACTGTCCTGACTTCGTCCCTCGGGCACATGAGCATCCAGGTGCCCATAGAGGAATTGCAGCGCGTTGACCCCAAAATTCACCTTGTCCCGAAGGATGGGCAAGAGCTCGGTCTTGTATTTCCAGTCCTCGATGGCGTCGATCCTTCGGGATTGATCGGCGGTCCGATATTCCTGTTCCGCGCGGATTTGAATCCACTCGTCCATCGTAATCGTGCCCTTCTGAAGCAGGATGTCTTCAATCGAAGCGCCGCCGGGCGGCAATTCCACCGGCCCTTGTACGGGCGCAGGGGGCTGTTCAATCTTCGGCGACTGAGCCGGTCCCGATTCACCGGAAGATTTCGGGGGTTGGCCGGCCGACGGCGTTTCGACAGGCTGTTGCGCCACGACCGCCGCGCGGCGACCCGACGGACGTCCTTTTGCCGGGGACTCGGCGGATTCGGCGATGAGAGGCGACAGGCCAAGGCCGAGGCCCCATGGTGCGCTCACGATGAGGCAGCAAAACAGGATCCGCAATCGACTCATGCATTCCTCCTCTCGATCATACGCGGCACGACAAGGCTCTCGCGTACCGTGTAAAGGTGAAACGTCACGTCCTGATTGCGGCGCTGTTACATGATGGTTAAAGTGCGGGGGGAGTTAACGCGGAGGGAACAAGGCGTCTCGATCACTCACTGGCATCCCCCGGGCACACCGGAGCATCGATGGGGCGAGCCCCATCTTCTAGACTGCGAAGCCGCGTCGAACCGTCTCAGCAGGACATCCGCGGGACGGTCCGTGAGCGTGATGGAGCGCTGGCCTCACGGGTCATCGACCAGGTGTCATGCGGGCAGGATAGCGATGCCCCGTTGCCGCACGGTGAACGTTCCGTCAATTGTGGGTGAACGAGGAACTGGAGCCAGGAAGCAGAATCGGTGAGTGCCCCGGAGCCCGTGATCACGGACAGGAAAAAACAGCCCTATTTTTCGACCAGTCTCCACCCTTCCCTCTGCATGCAGCGCTCGGTGGAGTTCAGAATGAGAAGCTGGCTGCCCTGTTGCAGCTTGGGATCGCGAAGCGCGGCATTTTCGCATTTGTTGTAATCGGTCACGTACTCTTCGCTGGACTTGTTGGGATGGACCCATTCCGTGGTGGAACAGCCGGTAAAGAGACATCCGATCACGGCAACAGGGACGAATATTCGACGCATCGCACCCTCCGGGGAACGTGGATGGCGGAAGATAAACTCTTGATGCTTCGGCGTCAAGAGACTGCATGGCCTTCCATCCCGCACCACCCATCCGTATGGATTGTCGCGGGCCCGGATTCTCTGTTAGGCTGCATCTCCACTAGGAAACAGGGAGGCGCCTGTGACCCCAGCAGACAGTCTTGTCCTGGACGCGAAACAAGCCATCCTGAACGAGCAGCACCGACGGTTTCAGACGCTTCAGCGTGAGGGACGGTGGCCGGAGGCGCTCCAGCAATTTCAGGTCACGATGAGCTGCGCGGCCGACCTCCTCGCCGAGTCCATGCGCCTGCTTGAGCACACCCTGAAAAAGCAACGGCGCCCGCCTGAAGTGAACGAGCCACCGACCGCTCCCGAGTCCTAGGCAGAGCCGCTCCACCGCCGCTCGATTCCGACCTTCTCTGATGTGATCGATCCCGGTAGGATCGTCTTTTCAGCAAGCCAACGACGTCCACTGCGTCAGGACTTGTTGCGCGTCGAAACGCAATTCGTACTTATCGCACGTCACGGGATGTTCCATGGAATCGGTCGTCTGAAAGGTGTAGGTCCACATCTCGCCGCTCGCGAGGACCTCCCTCCCGCTGGGCGGCCCCCATTTACGTGCCACTTCTTGCTGCGTCAGATGTCCGGTGCCCTCCGTCAGGTATTCGGCGTTCCTCGACATACAGCCTGGTAGAAACAGGAGAGAGAGCAGGAGAGCCTCCATCGTGAAGGAGAGGCACCATGAGCGGCGGTCGATGACGACCAGGCGAGAATCCATGATCACACATACCATGCCATGCCCCGATACAAGCAACTGCAATGATTGCGCAAGACGACCAGACCGCGGAAGCGCGCCGGACAGGGAATCGGCTCGGCAATGAGCGCACGCACGGACTTTTTACATGGACCTTATCTAAATACCGGCCCTGCCATGCGAATCCTTAACGAGCTGTACGTGAGCCGGTGGTATCGTTCGGACCATCGTGGGTGGGCTCCGCCTGATCCTTGTCTTCCGATACCTCCGCCTCCTACTTCCTTTTCTTACGTTGCTCTCCACTGCCGGTTGCAGCTCCTCGTCCTCGCAAGAACCGACTCAGGAGTTTGACGCGCGTCCCAGTTATCATTTCTCGGCTCCGGCCAACTGGATGAACGATCCCAACGGCCTCCTGCAGTTGGCCGGCGAATATCATCTGTTCTATCAATACAATCCTTCCCAGAATGTGTGGGGCTTCATTCACTGGGGCCATGCCGTGAGCACCGACTTGGTGCATTGGAACGACCTGCCCGTCGTCCTGGCTCCCGACCCGCTCCTCGGCATGCCGTTTTCCGGCAGCACCGTCGTGGACAGCCAAGGTACGAGCGGGCTCTGTCCACCTGCCGCGCCAAGCTGCGTCGTCGCCGTCTTCACACACAGCGGTGCGAGGCAAGTTCAGAGCATCGCGGTGAGCGACGACCGGGCGAGAACCTTCCGGCTCTATGGATCGAACCCGGTCTTACCCAATCCCGGCGCGACGGATTTTCGTGATCCCAAAGTGTTTTTCTATGCGCCGGCCGACCGATGGATCATGGTCCTCGCGGTGGGGGACCGGATTCAACTTTTCGGCTCTGTCACGCTCCGTTCCTGGACCTTGTTGTCGGAAATCGGCCCGCTCGAGAGCCTGCGCGGCGGGGTGTTGGAATGTCCCGACCTGTTCGAAGCGCCGGTCGCCAACGAGCCGGGAGTCACGCGCTGGATTCTCAAAGTGGACACGAATCCCGGCGGTCGGTACGGCGGATCAGGATCCCGCTATCTCGTCGGAGATTTCGACGGTACGCGGTTCGCGCCGCTGACGCCCGACGCGCAATGGGTTGATTTCGGCGCCGACTTCTATGCGGCGGCGTCGTTTGCCAATATGGATCCTGATGGCGGCCGACACCTCTGGCTGGCATGGATGAACAACTGGGCGTATGCCGCTTCTCTTCCGACCGGATCCTGGCGCGGCGCGATGACCTTGCCGCGGGAAGTCGGCCTCCTGCGGACGAGCGACGGACGCTACCAGTTGACGCAACGGCCTCCGGCCGAGCTTCAGACGCTCCGCCAAGGCGGGCCGCTCCTCGACCTGGGCGATCACCCGATCGGAAATCCCTGTCCCCTCTTGGACGACGTCTCCGGCGATGCGTTGGAAATTGACCTCGCGTTCGAACCCGGTACAGCGAAGGAGGTCGGCCTGCTCTTACGGCGGGGCCCGGGACAAGAAACGCGCATCGGGTACGACGCGGACCGCGGCACCGTCTTCGTCGATCGTGCGGCCTCGGGATACGTCGGCCTCCGCGACACGTTGCCGGCAAGACACGATGCCCCGTTGAGTCCGGACGCCTCCGGCGCCATATCGCTCACCCTATTCCTCGATCGCTCCTCCATCGAGGTCTTTTCGCTGGACGGCCGTGTCGCGATTACCGATCTCATTCTCGCTTCCGCCGGCAGCCGAGGGGCCCGGCTCTACGCCGAGGCCGGCACCGCCCGACTTCGCCGGCTTCAAGCCTGGACGCTTCACCGCGTCCTGCGCTGACGCTCGACCTCGTCACGTTGAGCCGGGGCACCGTCCGAGGCTCCGCCGACTGCAATTCTATGGTCTCCTTCCATGCGAACTAGGGCATCCCTGGGTGAATCTGGTACCGCACCTTCATTACAGTGCCTTTAGCTACCCGAAACGGTGCATCTAGCCCGTCGCATGATCTCCATTGAACCGAATATGCAGTGACGAATCATTAGCGCAGTCGATCAAGATCCATCTTACGTGTGCTCGCTGGACGCCTGAGTCCACGTCTTAAGCATCTGCATTGTTCCCGCCGGGCTCGCCGGACTAACAGCTGTCGAATCTCGGTCTTGAACCTCGATCTGATGTTCTTATGCTAACGCGCCACACGACCCCGCTCCTGAGCATCGTGGTCATGCTGGACCTCGCGCTGATGGCCTGTGCCTGGCGTCTGGCAGGATCCAATGAGACCTGGCCCCTCGTGCCGATGAGCCTGCTCTGGATGATCACCGCGTGGCTCTTCGATCTCCACAGGCTCGCGCCGATGCGCAGCGCCCGCCATGAAATCAGAGACGTCGTGGCCGGCAATACCTGCTTCGTCGGCGTCTTGATCGCGGCATCGCTGTTGTTTCTCGACCGTCCGCTGCAAGCCGAGCTGCTGACGACATTCTGGCTGTTCCACCTCATCGGCTTAGGTTCGTCCCGAGGAGCGCTCAGGAGCCTGTTGGAGAACGCAGGCCAATGGAGCTGGACCAGACGAGTGGCGGTGATCGTGGGCACGGGACCCGTTGCCCGCCGGCTGGCCCAGCGACTGCGTCGTACTCCGGAATACGGCATCGTCCTGCACGGATTCGTCTCGGACGGCGATAGTCCGGTTGGACGCATGGTCGATGGCGTCCCCGTCATCGGGGAGTTGTCGGATCTCCGAAGGCTCGCGGCGAGCGGCATTGATGTGGTGCTGCTCTGTTTACCGCCTCATCTTGAGCGCTATGCGGAGACCTTCCTGCATCAGCTCCGCAACAGCACCGTCGACGTGAAACTGATCCCCTCGATCGCCGCCACGGACACGCTCGGGCTCGAAGCCTACATGTTCGAAGGCCTGCCGATGATCACTCTCCAGGGGGCGCCGGTGTACGGCTGGCATCAAGCGGGGAAGCGGGCGCTCGATCTCGTCGGCTCCGTCCTCGGCCTCGTGCTCGCCGCACCCCTATTCGTCCTCATTGCCGTCCTCGTCAAAGCCTCGTCACCCGGACCCGTTCTGTATCGCCAGGTCCGGATGAGTCTGGCTGGCCAACCGTTCGTCATGCTGAAATTCCGGACGATGTACCAGCAGGCCGAGCACCACATCGGCCCGGTGTGGGCCGTGCCGCAGGACCCGCGCGTGACGAAGATCGGACGATTGCTGCGCAAGACGAGTCTGGACGAACTTCCGCAGTTGTGGAACGTGTTGAAAGGCGAGATGAGCCTCGTCGGACCGCGTCCGGAACGGCCGACCCACATCGAAGTGTTCCGTCTCGCCTATCCGGCCTACATGCTGCGTCTCAAAGTCAAGGCGGGGATGACGGGCTGGGCGCAGATCAACGGATGGCGGGGGAATACTTCATTGCAGCATCGCGTCGCCCACGACCTCTACTACATTCAACATTGGTCGCTCTGGTTCGACCTGAAGATTCTTTGCCAGACCGTCTGGAAAGGCCTCATGCATGAGAACGCGTACTGAACCGGCGTCGGCCTCCCTGATCGCCGCGCCGGCACCCCCCGGCGCCTCCCTCGCCGCTCGTCTGATCACCGCGGGGTGGCGGGTGCAGGCGGCCGGCCTGCTGGCGATCGCGCTCATGACGTTTTTTCCGGCCTGGTCTCATGTCCAAGAGTATCTGTTCTTCTCGTTATTCGCGGTCGGACTCGCCGCCTCGCATCTGGAAGGCCGCTCGCTCCTGTTTCCCTCGCCGCTGCATCTGCCACTTGCGTGCCTGCTTGGCTGGATCCTGCTGTCGGTCCCCTTCGCAACCGATCAGGCCTACAGCTTTTCGGAATGGCGCAAGCTCGTGGCCAAGGTGCTGTTGTTTTACTGGACCGTGATCGTGTGGCGGGCCGCTCGAGAGAACGGCACCCGTCTGCCTCACGCCTTCTTGGCCGTCGTCGCCCTCGGCTCGCTCTCCTTGAGCCTCTATGCCGTCCCTGATTTCCTCGAACGGGGAGGCACCTGGGCCGATCGCCCGGTCCGGGCGCAAGCCCCCTCTTCGGATTACAACTGGTTGAGCACGTACATGCTCATGACGTTCCCTCTGCTGGTCGGCGGTGCCTGGGCCGCCAACGGCGGCGCCCGTATGACGTATGCCGGCATCGCGGGACTGGCGCTCCTGGCTCAGATGCTCTCGTACACGCGGGCGGGATGGCTCGCGTTGCTCGCGCAGGGAGTGGCGGCCGGGCTGGCCTTGAAGCGCGGCCGTCTGGTGATCGGCGTGCTCGTCTGCGCCCTGCTGATCGTGCTCCTGCTCGGCTGGCTCGGCGCGCTGGGCTATCACCAAGACACGCTGGATCCCTGGACGTTGAAGACCCGCGTCGCGGTGTGGAGCCTGATGCTCCATGAGATCGCCGACCATCCCTTCATGGGAGTGGGCTACGGCACGAACACCTTCATGACCCGGCTCGGAGACCATCCGGAAACCATGCACGCACGCGGAAGTCATAACTTCTTTCTCATGGTCGCCATGGGGAGCGGCATTCCCGCCCTCCTGCTTCTTCTGTGGGTCCTCGGCACGAGTGTGACGGAATGCTTCAGAAAGGCCAGCCCCGGCGATCACGAACCGTTTCGTGCGGCCTTCTGCTTTGCCACCGGGCTGATGGCGGTCGGATTCGCCGTCCGGAACGGATTCGACGCGATGTTTGCGGGAAGCCTGGCCTGCCTCTTCTGGCTCTTGTTGGGCGCGGCGGTGGCTCAGTCCCGAGGACCAGTGCCCGGGTCCTGCGGTACATCGGGCTGAGCGGGAAACTGAACCGATGCCGTCCTCATCCATTCAGTCGGCCGTCATGCCGGTCGAGCTCGCGCCTGACGGCCGGCCGGAGCGCCATGGAACGCCTCTGCGCGTCCTACAGGTCTACAAATCCTGGGTCCCCGAGACATACGGCGGGGTGGAACAGACGATCACGACGATAGGAACCGGGGCACAAGCGTACGGCATCACTTCGCGGGTGCTGTTCTTGGGTGCGGGGACCGCGGTGCGGCGCGTGCGGTATCGGGGCCTCCAGGGCTTTCGCTTTCCTCTGGACCTCACGCTCGCGTCCACGGGGATATCCCTATCCCTCCCTCTGGCATATCGAAGACTGGCCGACTGGGCCGACATCGTCCATTTCCATTTTCCTTGGCCCTACGGGGACCTGGTGCACCTGCTCACCGGCGCCGGAAAGCCGTTGATCGTGACGTACCATTTGGACATCACCCGACAACGGCTCTTGCGGTGGCTGTACGCGCCGATCATGCGTCGGTTCCTGCGAGGCGCGGATCTGATTGTCGCCACTTCCGCGAACATGGTGCAGACCAGTGCCGCACTTCGCCCCCTCCGGCACAAGACAACGGTGATTCCGCTCGGGATCGAGGACGTCCATGGCGCGGCGGCGGTTCCGCTCCGCACGGCGCTGTGGCGCCAACGCCTGGGCGAGGGCTTCGTGCTCTTCGTCGGTGTGCTGCGCCACTACAAAGGCTTGCAGTACCTGCTGGAGGCCGCGCCGGCGATTCACGGCCGTATCGTCATTGCAGGCACCGGCCCATGCGCCCGAGCGCTTCGAGAGCAGGCCGCCGGTGCGCAGCTGAGCAACGTCACGTTTCTCGGAGCCGTCGATGATCTCGACAAGCACGCCCTCTACCACCTCTGCCAGGTGTTTGCCTTTCCCTCGCACCTGCGCTCCGAGGGGTACGGGTTGGCCTTGGTCGAAGCGGCCATGCACGGGAAGCCGATGGTGTCCTGCGAGATCGGCACGGGGACGTCCTTCGTGAACCAGCATGGAGAGACCGGATACGTGGTCGAACCGCGCCGGCCGGACGCGTTCGCTGAGGCGGTGAATCGCCTCTTGCTGAATTCCGAGGAGCGGGAACGGTTGGGCCGAAATGCCAGGGCCAGGTACAGCGCCCGGTTCACCGCTCCGGCGATGACCGCCGCCTATGCCGAAGCCTACCGGCAGGTCCTCGTGCGGAGAGGCCGGTGCCCGTCATGACGCTGTCGGCGTGCTCGATCGGAACCTCGCTGGCTCGTGGCGCCCACGAAATGCTCGGGGCGGTCGCCTTGCGCGACACCTGGATCTATTCGGGCCTCCAGGACATCCGGCTGCGCTACCGGCGTTCCTTCCTCGGGCCCTGGTGGCTGACCCTGAGCACGGCCATCACGATCGCCGTACTGGGTCTGCTCTGGTCGCAAATTTTCGGGATGGAGATTGCGGACTATCTGCCGTACTTCGCGATCGGCCATGTCGTGTGGACGTGGATTTCAGCGCAACTCAATGACGCCTGCGCAGGTTTCACGCAGTTCGAGCACATCATCAAGCAGACGCGGCTCCCCTACCCCACCTATCTGCTGCGCCTCAGCATGCGCCATACCTTGATTCTGGCGCACAATGCCATCGTCATCGCCGTCGTGCTGCTCCTGTGCGGCATCGGCCTCCACGCGCTGTCGTGGCTCGCGGTGATCGGTGTGGGAGCGGTATTCGCCATCTGCGTGCTCCTCGCGGTGCCGATCGCGATTTGCTGCACGCGGTTCCGGGATCTGCCTCCGCTGGTGGCGAGCGGTCTCCAAGTCCTGTTCTTTCTGACGCCGATCTTGTGGCAGCCGGGAGCCCTGAGGTCGGCCGCCTGGATGGCCGAGTTAAACCCGCTGTTCCACTGGATCGCATTGATCCGCGAGCCGCTGCTGGGTCGCGTCCCGTCGGCGACTCATTATGCCTGGACGGTTGCCTCGCTGGCGGTGCTCGGCACGCTCGCGGTGTGGCTCTTGGGGCGGCAACGCGACCGCATCGCCTATTGGATGTAGCCATGGCGTCCATCGATGCAGACCGGATCGTGGTCGAGTTTCCGATGTACCGCGTCGGCCATCAATCCTTTAAGCGCCAACTGTTGCAATCGGCGACGGGGGGCCGGATCGGTCTCCGGGGCGACCTCACCGTCGTGCGGGCGCTGGACGAAGTCTCGTTCCGCCTGGGCCCGGGGGATCGGCTCGGTCTTTGGGGTCACAATGGTGCGGGCAAAACCACGCTGCTTCGCGCGATCGCCGGCGTCTATCCCCCGGTGTCCGGGCGCTTGGACGTCCTCGGCCGGATCGCCTCGCTCATCGATTTGAATCTCGGCATGGATGGCGACGCCAGCGGCATCGAAAACATCCGGATGCGGGGCGTGCTGCTCGGCCTGTCGCGCCGCGAGGCGGATCGTTTGCTGGATGACGTCGCGGCGTTCACGGAGCTGGGAGCGTTCCTCTCGATGCCCCTCCGCACCTACTCGAGCGGGATGCATATGCGGCTCGGGTTTGCGATTTCCACGGCGGTGGACGCCGACATCGTGCTGATGGACGAGTGGCTGTCGGTGGGCGACGTCGACTTTCAGAAGCGCGCACAAGACCGGCTCACAAACTTTCTCGCCCGGTCCAAGATCCTCGTCCTCGCCTCGCACTCGGAGCAACTGCTGCGGGACGTGTGCAACCGCATTATTCGGCTGGAGCATGGGCGGATCGAACACGATTGGGAGCAACGGCCGTTGCACCCCGTCTGCGACCCGGCCGCACGAAGCGATCGGAAAGGAACCCTGCACCATGCAGACCGACACGAGTAATCATCCCGTCCCCGGCACGGATGCCTGCGAACCGGCACCCGTCAATCCGCGCCAGGTCGTGCGGGCGATGCATCTGGTGCTGTTGGCGGGGGGCCATGTGCGCCAGGACTTCGTCACGCTGATGGACGTCACGTCCCCTGCGATGCTGCCGTATATGGGCCGGCCGCTGATCTACGTCACCGTCTTGAATTTTCTCCGTTTGGGCGGCCGGGACGTCGTCGTCGTCATTCCCGAGGGAGAACAGCGCGTGGAGGCGTTTCTGCGATCGGCCTTCGAGGGCCGGATCACGCTCTCCATCGTGCGGGCGCTCAACAAACCCGGAGCGACACCCCTGCACTCCCTCGAAGCCGCCTTCGACCTGTTGACTCACGGCGGAAAAGCCGACGGCCCGGCGCTGATTTCCCACGGCGACATTTTCTACGATTTGAAGCGGTTCGACCCGGGAGAGCGGCCCATTCTCTTCACCGCCCCGCATGTCGAATCCGACAAATATTCCACGGTCCATGAGACGGCGGACGGGTTTCTGTTCGAAGAAGCCTGGGCCGGCGCCAAATCAACGGTGCAAGCCGCTCCCGCGGTCACGGCGAGTCATACCGACATCGGCCTGTACTATCTCCCGTCGATCACCGAGGCGCATCGGGCGTTGAAGCGCGGCCCGGCTGTCAACACGGTCGGCGGGCTCCTGTGCCGGCTCTACGGCTCCGCGCTGGGCTTGTGCGACGTGGCCTCATGGATCGATCTCGGGCACCTCGATACGTCCGCGCGCATCCGGACTCATGTCCTCGGAACCCGGGAATGCAATCACCTCGACATCGACGAGATGCGGGGGCTGATTACCAAGCGGGGCCGGAACCGCGACAAACTCCTGCAAGAGATCAACTACTACAACCGCCTGCCGAAGGAACTGACCGTCTACTTTCCCCGCATGCTGGAGTCGCAGCTCGGCAAGGACGTCTCGTACACGATCGAATACTACGGGTACAAGACGCTGTCGGAATATCTCGTGTTCTACGAAGTTCCCCGGACGGTGTGGCAGCAG
>DASTSI010000252.1:0-3536 GCA_035760745.1 Nitrospira sp.
AGACCGCCCGTCGCACTTGCGAGATGAGTCGATCGGCTCCCCCAGACAACCGGTGCATCGAAACCCCCGGCGACCGCCAGGTACGCGCGCGCTCCCGCGCGTCTCCGGCCGAAGACGAGCCGGCTCCCGGCTCGGATCTCCACGCTCGTCCACTGTGGCAAGGAGCATCCGTCCACCGAGGGACTCAGATCGGCGCCGGTCACGGCGACGATCGTCGCGCTCTCAAAGAGGAGTTCGGAACCCGTGAGCGTCATCTCGAGCGCCGCATCGGCGTCGTGGTTGCCGACCAACCGGTTGGCGACGATCAGCGAGCGGCGGTCCATCGCTCCACTGACGGACAGACCGTAGTGCTGGAATCCCTGGCGACCAAGGTCCTGGAGCGTCGTGCACAGCCCCGGTTTGACCACGTGAATCTCGCCCCGCTCGCCGCTAGGCATGGTGAGCTGGGGCGACGATCACGTGGGCCTCGTCGAGTTCTCGGCGGATCATCCGTGCGAGGCTCACCGCGCGAGGGGTGTCGCTGTGGAGACAGAGAGTGCCGGCCCGGATCGGAATGTGCGCTCCCTCCACGGTGGTCACGCAGCCGGCGAGCAACTGGTGCAGGCGGCTTCGGACCTCCTCCTCGCCTTCCAAGAGCGCGTTGGCTTCGGTCCGCGGAAGCAGCGAGCCGTCCGAGCGGTAGGCTCGATCGACGAACGCCTCTTCCACGACGGCCAATCCATGCTGCCGGCCTAGTCGAGCGAGGACGGATCCCGCGAGCGCATACAGAACGAGTGCGGCGTCCTTCCGCTTCACCGCCGTGATGACCGCCTGGGCCACAGACGAATCCCTCGCCGCCATATTGTAGAGGGAGCCGTGCGGCTTGACATGCCTGAACGTCAATTGCGCTTCGCTCAAGACGGCGCCCAGGGCGGCAAGTTGCTCGCTCACCAGGGTTTCGATCTGCGAGCTGGAGAGATGTGTTTCCGCCCGACCGAAGGCGGCACGGTCGGGCAGACCCGGATGCGCGCCGATCGCGACGCCGTGCCGCGCGGCGAGGGCCGCGGTCCGCCGCATCAGTTCCCGGGAGCCGGCATGACCGCCGCAGGCGATGTTGACGGAGGTCACGAACGGCATGAGCTCGCCGTCGAGAGTCATGCCTTCGAGAGTCTCGCGCTCCCCCATGTCGCTGTTCAGGTCGAGCCTGGTGATCATGCTGTCCGTGAGAGACGGGTAAATTCGTCCCGCCGGATCGGTTCGAAGCGCACCGTATCGCCAGGATGGAGAAGAAAGGGATCCGACGCATGGGGTCGATAGATCGAGATCGGTGTACGGCCGATCACCCGCCATCCGGCCGGTGTGGGAACGGGATAAACGCCCGTTTGACGCTCGGCGATTCCAACGGAACCGGCGGGGACCGCCATCCGCGGCGTGGCGAGACGGGGAATGGCGATAGCGGGTGGAACCAAGCCCAGATAGGGAAAGCCCGGACTGAATCCCAGCATGTACACGCGGTAAGGACCCGAGGCATGAAGCCGAATCACGTCCGCGACGGAAAGATTGGCATGACGGGCCACTTCCTCGAGGTCGGGCCCCGATTCACCGCCATAGAGAACGGGAATCCTATGGGTGCGCGGCGATCGGCGGCATGCCGAAGGGGCCGTATCCGAAAGGCTCAAGAGCCGGTCGCGAAGCGCGGAGACATCGAGACGGAGCGGATCGACATGGATCACGACGGAACAGTAGGCCGGAACGACATCGAGCACGCCGGGCCAGGCGTGAGCCTGGACATGGTCCGCAAATCTCAGAACTCGCTCGTTGAGTCCCGGAGAAATCTCGCTCCCGAATTCCACGGTCACGGCCGCATCGCCCAACGGCAAGAGTCGAAATCCAGGCTCATGCTGCCGCGTCGGTTCCATCGGTCCGGGTACCCTACTCATTCTCCCGGCGGACGTAAAGAGACCGGGCGGGCTCACGCAGCGGGGGCCAGCTGCTGGTGGGCGAGCAATTGATACAGGGCTTTCGTCGTGCCAGGGGCATGGCCTTCCGTTCTGTTGTTCACCAACGCGTAGGCGCGGCGTCCGCTGTCGACCGCCTCTGTAATCAGCCGTGCCGCGGATTGCCTCATGTCGGGGAGGGGACGGATCAGCCGGTCATACGGCTCATAGGCTTTGACCGCCTCGTGGTAGCGGGTGTCGCGCGGGGTGAGCAGCCGTAGCATGATGAACGGAGCGGTAAAACGTCGTTCGAGTCGGTCGTGCTGGTGTTCCAGCGGCGGCATGCCGAAGAGATAATTGTACACATGGCTCACGCCGTGCCGCTCGAGAATCGCGCAATAGTCGGGCCCCAGCACCGCGGGGTTCCGCACTTCGACGGCATACTCGTACCGCCGCGGCAAGCGGCCGAGAAAGTGATCCAATTTCGGCAGGAAGAGCCCGGGATCGAGCCCGCTTCGCTGGAACTCGAGAATGAACGGTCCCGCGTGGGCCTGAAACGCTTGATCGAACGGCGGCAGCACCTGAGCCTGAAAATAGTCCGGATCGAGGAAGTGCGGGTTCGGTCCCGCCTTGGCGCGGTAGCGAAGGCCGGATGGATAGACTGGAATCGTGATCTCTTCCCAAACCTTGGCACAGGCTTGAAAGTGCGGAGGAAGCTGCGCGGCGTAATGCGCCAGCTGTTCAGCCGTCGGGGGCCCGTAGAACGTGTGATCGAAGCCGACCGTGCGGAAGAGCGGCTCGCCCTTATATTCATAGCGTGCATATTCTCCGAGACAGTCTTGTTTGAATCGGCCCGTGGCGTACGGCTTGCGGTAGACATCGCCTTTCCACCCTTCGTACGTCCAGGTCGAGGTGCCCAGTCGTATGAGAGAGGAGAGCGCCATGGCCTCATTGTACTGCGGACTTGTGCCGGTGAGAGACGGGTCGCAAAGTGGCCCGTGATTTTAGTACAGTGGATCCGTTCGATATCGGAGGCATCATGGCGAGATCGAGACGACCAGAACTCGAGAAAGACAATCCGATCGCTCCGCAAGTGTATTCTCGGCGGAAGCGGAAACACTTGGCAGTGGATGGGCAGCTGCCGGCGGCTCTTTGGGAGACCTTGCAGGCGTTAACCGAGGCGGCAGACGCGTTTGTCGCCCGGACTCCAGCCTCGAAGAAGACCGAAGCGGAACGTCAGGCACTCCTGGATGCCATCACGAGGGCGCAGGTGCTTCTGTCGGTGCAGCCGATTCCGGCGACGGATCAATGACCGGCTCTGGGGAGCGGGGTTCGTTGATTCGGTCTCTTCTCGACAATGTCCTGGTTCGTCGAGCGGAGCTCGGCGCGGGCCGAGGTCTCGGGTTTCTCGGCCGGGACGACATCTTGGGTCTGGCTGCTGCGATAGCCGGCGAACCAGAAAATGCCGACGAGAAACGCCAAGGCGACCGCGATGCCTTTTTTGTCGGCAGTGTGGGTCGGCTGCGGAGGAAGCCAGATGCGATGCGAGCGGAGGTCGTAATCCATGCCTCCTTGTAGCGGGTCGGGGGTGAACGAACCACTTGGGAAACCCCTAGTTCT
>DASTSI010000253.1:0-4082 GCA_035760745.1 Nitrospira sp.
ATTCGGGAAAGACGGCCAAGATACGGCCGGCCAGCGAGATGTCGCGCAATTCCACGGCGACCCCGGCCGCCTTGCTGAAAGCATTGATGATGGGCAGGAACGAGTACGTCGCCAACATCGGCGCTTCGTCAGTCTTGGTGTAGATGATTTTCGTCGCATTCGCGGTCATGACATGTCCTCTCTTCCGCCGTTTAGCTCAGCGCGTTCAACGCCGAACCGGCCTTAAACCATGTGATCTGCTGGGCCGTCATGCTGTGGTGTGTTTGGATCTGCACATCCACGCCGTTCGGCTTATGAATAACGACGGTCACCGGCTTTCCAGGAGTCAGGGTATTGAGATTCAGGACGCTCAGGCGATCGTTCTGCTCGATCTTGTCGTAGTCGTTCGGATCACTGAAGGTCAAAGGAAGTATCCCCTGCTTTTTGAGATTGGTTTCGTGGATCCGCGCGAAACTCTTCGTAATGACCGCACGCACGTTGAGAAACCGCGGCGACATGGCTGCATGCTCGCGGCTGCTGCCCTCCCCGTAGTTTTCGTCGCCGACGACGATGGAGCCGATGCCCTTGGCCTTATAGCGGCGGGCGATCTGGGCGATCGTCAGCCCCGATTCGCCGGTCAGCACATCGGTGCCTTTCCCCGGCTCGGATGAAAAGGCGTTATTGGCGCCGAGGAACATATTGTCGCTGATCTTATCCAGATGCCCCCGAAACTTCAGCCAGGGTCCGGCCGGCGAGATGTGGTCGGTGGTCGTCTTGCCTTTCGTCTTGATCAGCAACGGCAGCTTTTCGAAGTCCTTCCCGTCCCAACGGGGGAACGGCTGCAACAGCTGCAACCGTTCGCTGGTCGCCGGAATATCGACAGCGAGTTCGTCGCCGTCCTCCGCTGGCGCAATGTATCCCTCTTCCCCTTTGGCGAATCCTTTCGCCGGCAACTCCTCACCGACCGGCGCTTCCAGCGTGAAGTCCCTGCCGTCTGCGGCTTTGAGCGTCTGGTGCACGGGATCGAACCGTAAGTCCCCCGTGAGCGCGTAGGCGGTGACGATTTCCGGGCTCGCAAGGAACGAGAGGGTTTCGTTGATGCCGTCGTTGCGCCCCGGGAAGTTCCGATTGAACGAGCTGACGATGGAATCCGCCCGGCCTTTGACGCCGTCCGCGCGCTTCCACTGGCCGATGCAGGGGCCGCAGGAGTTCGAGAGGACCGTACCGCCCAGCTTTTCGAAGGTATCGAGGAATCCGTCCCGTTTCATGGTGTGATAAATACGCTCGGACCCCGGAGAGACAAGAAAGGACGTCTTGGCCTTGAGCCCGGCCTTCAGCCCTTGCCTCGCGACATGCGCAGAACGGCTGATGTCCTCGTACGAAGAATTGGTGCAGCTGCCGATCAACGCGGCCTTCAGCTCCACCGGATACCCTTTCTCCCTCGCCTCCTCCGCCATCTTCGAGATCGGTCTCGCGAGATCCGGCGTATGCGGTCCCACCACGTGCGGCTCGAGCGCGGCCAGATCGATTTCGACGATCTGATCGTAATACTTTTCCGGCGATTGATAGACTTCCGGATCGGCCATCAAGAGCTCTTTATGCGACTGGGCCAAGTTGGCCAAATCCGCCCGGTCGGTCAGGTTCATGTAGGCCACCATCTTCTGATCGAACGGAAACACCGACGTCGTTGCGCCGAGCTCAGCGCCCATATTGCAAATCGTGCCTTTGCCGGTGGCGCTGATGGTGTCGGCGCCGGGGCCGAAATACTCGACGATCTTGTTGGTGCCGCCTTTGACGGTCAACAATCCGCAGAGGTAGAGAATCACGTCTTTGGGCGAGGCCCAGCCGTTCAACTGCCCGGTCAGCCGAACGCCGATGAGCTTGGGATGCAACACCTCCCAGGGCAAACCGGCCATCACTTCGCCGGCGTCTGCTCCGCCGACGCCGATCGCCAACATCCCTAGGCCGCCGCCGTTCGGCGTGTGGGAATCGGTGCCGATGATCAGGCCTCCGGGGAAGGCATAATTCTCGAGCACGACCTGATGGATGATGCCGGCGCCTGGCTTCCAGAATCCGATGCCGTACTTCTTCGCCGCGGAGGCGAGAAAGTTGTAGACCTCCCTGTTCTCGTCCATCGCGCGCAACAGGTCTTTCTCCGACCCCATCTCGGCGCGGATGAGATGGTCGCAGTGGATGGTGCTCGGCACGGCGGCCTTCTTCTTGCCGGCCTGCATGAATTGCAGCATGGCCATCTGCGCGGTCGCATCCTGCATCGCCACCCGGTCGGGACGCAGCGCGAGCATCGCCTTGCCGCGCTCCCAAGTCTGAGCGTCGAAATTGTCGGCGTGCGACACGAGAATCTTTTCGGCCAGCGTCAAGCCGCGGCCGAACTTCTTCCTGGCCTTGGCCAGAAGGTCCGGCATTTTGGCGTACAGTCTTTTGGCAAGATCCATAGACATGGTGTCGAATCCTCAGTGTTGAATGTTTTGTTTCGAGTTCTTCGTTCGAGTCGTACGGCCTGACGCCCGCCGTTCACATTTTATTTGAGCGGCGGCACCTCTCTGCGCTTCGGCGCCGCGTAGTTCACCAAATAATCGAACAGCCGGACCAAGCGGCTGTCCTGACGCTTTTGATCGACCCAATGGCCGATCAACCCGATCGTCCGCGAGAGGATGAAGAACCCGTTCAAGCTCTCCACGGGAAATCCCAGGTCCACCAGAACGGCGGCCATCGTCCCGTCGACATTCAAAATCAGATTGTCTTTTTTCGCCGCCGTCACTTGCTCGACCTGCAAGGCGAAATCCAGGCAGGGCGTTTTCATGTTCAGGCTCTTCACATATCCTACAAGCTCCTTCACCCGCTTGTCCGGATTGCGCAAGCTCTTTACCCGGTGGCCGATGCCGGGAACCGGACCGACGTTCTTCTTCATGTAGCCGAGGAACTCTTCGACTGTCATCTTATTGTCCACCGCGTACTTAAACCAGCGGCCCGCATCCGTCACCGCACCGCCGAATCGAGGCCCGATCATGATCAATCCCGCCGCAACGGCCTGGGACATCCCGATGCCGGCACAGGCCGCAAGGATCGTCGCATAGGCGCCGCTGACGCAGGGGCCATGATCCGCCGACAGCATCATGATTCGCTTGATGATCTCCGCTTCCTGCTTGGAGATCAGCCGTTTGTCCCACAGTAGCCCGATGACATGGGGGATTTCATATCCTTTGTTGATGAGCTCGGACGCCGGATATCCGTCGTAGCACGGCTCGTCTCCCCGGTCGTCGCTGATCGTCGTACGGATGAGCGGAGTCACGACGACCTCGTCCGCTTTCATGGCTTCTTCGACGGTCTTCGGAAGCTTGGGCAGCACCGTCGGTTCGACGGGTTCCTTGACTTGCCCGGACTTGAGCAAGTCGTGATACGTTTCCTTGATCGCGGGGCCCAGCGCGCCGAACGTCGGAGGCACAATGGCACCGGCTTTTTTCAGCGCCTCGGATTTGGACCGGGCCGAGCCCTCTCCCTTCATTCCTTCCTTGGCGCCCGCATGCCCGAATTTCATGCCCTTGGGAAGGCTCTCCTGACAGAACCCGGACACCACGGCCATGAGCTTGATGCGCCGCTTCTTGGCTCCGTACCACTCTGCGGCCCGCTCCTCCAGATCCCCGCCCATTTCGCCCACGATGACGACCGCCTTCGTTTGCGGATCTTGCTCGAACATTTCGAGATAGCTGACGTAGTCCGTTCCCGGGTAGGCGTCCCCTCCGATCCCGATGGCGGTCGTGATCCCGTCCGCGAATTGCGAGCAGATCCAGATAATTTCGTTCGACAGGCCGCCCGATTTGGTAATGACGCCGAACGATCCCTCGCGATAGAGCTTGGAAAGGACCAGGTTGTCGAATGCGCCCCCGATCACGCCCAAGCGGCAGGACCCGGCGGAGATAATGCCGATGGAGGAAGGACCGTTGAAGATCTTGCCCAACTTTCGCGCGTGGGCGCCCAATAGCTTGGCGTCTTTTTCCGGCACCCCTTCGGTGATCATCGACACCAGCTTGATGTGCGGATCATCCAGTGCTTCCATTCCACCCTTCATGGCGCGATCAGCCCCG
>DASTSI010000254.1:0-9232 GCA_035760745.1 Nitrospira sp.
TCATTATGGGGTTGAGATGGTGTAGGTAAATCCATACACTATTCCAGGATGCGACTCAAGGCATTTGAACAAAAACTTTTTCCCGTCCGCTTACCACTGTTGCCCGATCGAGGCTCCAGGCCTGCATCGGCCGGTATGCTGGGTGGCGGTTCCGGCTATTCGTCTCGGCGAAGGTACGAAGCGAATTGCCTCTGGCGGCGAGAGGATCCTGATAGTAATGCAAAGAGATGGCCACGAAACAGCAGGAGCGCGACGGCCAGCGGTGGGGTGAGCAGCAGGACGAGAAACCAGCTCAGCGATGACGGCATCCCGATGTAGTCGAGCCAGCTTCCGAGGATCGTGAAGGGCAGCACGAGAATCTGATAAAAGTCGAGTCCCGCACCCCTTCCCGCCCGGCTCGACATCGAGAAGAATGCGCGCAGTCCGGTCGGCGAGAGGAGGATCGGGATGAGCAGGACCGCGATGGGCAGAAACCATTCGATCCAGTTTTCCATCACGAATTCGTAAGCGCTCTTGATGACATCCAGCGGAGAGTCATGCCTGCGGAGATAGATGACTTCCGGAGCGGGGTTCAACAGCAGGAACATCAGCAGGAGGACGGCATACGAGAGGAACTGTCCATAGGGATTGGTTTGCATCCCCATATCGAGCGCCATGAGGGGCAGCCAGAGGACGAACCCGACGCTGATGACGTCCCAAAAATAGTGACCGAAACTGTCCCAGACATCGCGGATCGTGAGGGTTCTCGCATACGAAACCGCCTGCTCGATCAGGCTCAGCGTGGCGCCGACCAGCAAGGCATTGACGGCACCAAGCAAAAACCCGCCCGCAATCCCGAGCGGGGCCGCCAACTGCGCGGCAAGCGTCAGGACGACCACGAATGCGACGACCGCGATCATGATGACCCACCCGCGCACCAGAGACTGCCAGGTCCTCTGGAGGGCGGCCCGATAGAGTTCCCATGTCGCGGTGAAGAAGTCGGGCATGTGGAGGAGGACAATAGCGGGGCCGTTCGCGGGTGGTCAAGGGAATATCGCCCCCTCAAGCCATTGACTTGGGTGCCCCTGTGATTATGTCACTACGCTAAGGCCTTGAATGAGAGGAGCACGCCGATGGACCTGAACCGAGCGACGATCAAACTGCAAGAAGCCCTGCAATCGGCCTCCGCCCACGCGATGAGGCGCAGTCACCAGGGCATCGACGTGGAGCATTTGCTCCTGGCTCTCCTCGAACAGGAAGGGGGGATCGTTCCCTCGCTGTGCGAGCAGTCGGGCCTCTCGGTACAGGCCGTGAAGCAGGCGACCGAACAAGCGCTCTCGAAGCTTCCGCAGGTCCAGGGAGCCACGGGCGGACCGGGACAGCTCCATATCACGGCTCGGCTGTCTCAAGTCTTGACCAAAGCCGAGGACGAGCAACGGGCGCTCAAGGACGACTACCTCAGCGTTGAGCACGTCCTTCTCGCGATGGCGCAGGAAGGAGGCGTGCTCCGAAGACTGGGTCTCACCAGAGACCGCCTCCTCGGCGCGCTGCAGCAGGTGCGCGGCCATCAACGTGTCACCACGCAGGACCCCGAAGGCACCTACCAAGCACTGGAAAAATACGGGCGCGATCTGACCAAGCTCGCCGGCCAAGGCAAATTGGACCCGGTCATCGGACGTGACGAAGAAATCCGACGCGTGATCCAAATCCTGTCCCGAAGAACCAAGAACAACCCGGTCCTGATCGGCGAACCGGGCGTCGGGAAAACCGCGATCGTCGAAGGCCTCGCCATCCGCATCGTCAAAGGCGACGTTCCGGAAGGATTGAAGCACAAGCGCGTCATCGTTCTCGATATGGGGGCCTTGGTCGCCGGGGCAAAATTCCGGGGCGAGTTCGAAGAACGATTGAAAGCGGTCCTCAAGGAAATCCAAGCGTCCCAGGGGCAGATCCTGCTGTTCATCGACGAATTGCACACCGTCGTGGGGGCGGGAGCCGCCGAGGGAGCCATGGATGCCGCCAACCTCCTCAAGCCGATGCTCGCCCGCGGCGAGTTGCATCTGATCGGCGCCACCACGCTTGACGAATACCGAAAGCACATCGAAAAAGACGCCGCGCTCGAGCGGCGGTTCCAGACCGTGCTGGTGGATCAACCGTCGGTCGAAGACACGATCTCGATCCTGCGCGGGCTGAAGGAACGCTACGAGGTCCATCACGGCGTCCGCATCAAGGACGCCGCGCTCGTCGCAGCCGCAAAACTGTCCCACCGCTACATCACGGATCGGTTCCTGCCCGATAAAGCGATCGACCTCGTCGATGAGGCAGCCGCTCGGCTCAGGACCGAAATCGACAGCCTTCCCGCGGAGCTCGACGAGGTGTCGCGCAAGGTGATGCAGCTCGAAATCGAGCGCGAGGCTCTGCGCAAGGAGAAGGATGAGGCCAGTCAGGTCCGATTAGCCGCCTTGGAACAGGAGCTGGGCGAGAAACGGCGCGACCTCGAAGCGCTGAAGACGCGATGGGATTCGGAGAAAGCATCGGTTGCCCGGCTTCGGAAGACGCGAGAGGCGATCGAAGAGGTGAAAGTGAACATTGAAAAGGCCGAGCGGGCGTACGACCTCAATCGAGTCGCCGAGCTTCGCTACGGCGAGCTGCCCCGGCTCGAACGTGAACTGGCCATCGAGCAGCAGCAGCTCGGCAAGAAGCAGGGCGAGACGCGCCTGCTCAAGGAAGAAGTGGACGAGGACGATATCGCCGCCGTCGTGAGCCGGTGGACGGGCATTCCGGTCTCCAGGCTCATGGAAGGGGAAATCGAAAAATTGATGAAGCTGGAAGATCTGCTCCACCAGCGGGTGGTGGGGCAGGACGAAGCCGTCCGCGCCGTCGCCGATGCGGTGCTCCGGGCGCGATCCGGCATCAAGGATCCGAACCGGCCGATCGGCTCGTTCCTGTTCCTCGGACCAACGGGTGTCGGAAAGACGGAATTGGCCAGAGCCCTCGCGGCGACGCTCTTCGACGATGAGGCGAATCTCATCCGCATCGACATGTCCGAGTACATGGAGAAGCACACGGTGGCGCGGTTGATCGGCGCCCCTCCCGGCTACGTGGGTTACGAGGAAGGCGGGCAGCTCACCGAGGCGGTTCGTCGACGGCCGTTTTCGGTGATCCTGTTCGACGAGATCGAGAAGGCCCACCACGACGTCTTCAACGTCTTGCTGCAAGTGCTCGACGACGGGCGGCTCACCGATTCGCAAGGCAGGACGGTCGACTTCAAGAACACCGTGTTGATCATGACCTCAAACATCGGGAGCCCGCAGATCCTCGAGGCCCAGCAGCGACGCTCCTCGTATGAGGAGGTGCGGACGGTCGTGATGGCGGAGTTGAGGCGGCATTTCCGGCCGGAATTCTTGAATCGGGTGGACGAGACCGTGGTCTTCCACCCGTTGGACACCGATCACTTGACGAAGATCGTCGATATTCAATTGGAGCGGCTCAGGAACCGGCTGGCTGAGCGCCGGATCACGCTCACCATCTCTCCAGCCGCACTGCGCCGCCTTGCCGAGCGGGGGTATGACCCGGTGTATGGAGCCAGGCCGCTGAAACGCCTCATTCAGCAGGAGATCGAAACGCCGATCGCGCGACAGCTCGTGAAGGGCGAATTGCGGGATGGAGATACGGCGGCGGTGGACACGAAGGACGACCAGATCGTCATCGTGCCCTTGGCCTCGTGACCTATCCGATCTTGACCGCCCCGCCGTTCATGTCCTGAGTGGTGCCGCTCGCCTTCTGTCTGTCGACCTTCCACTCCTTCGCGGTGACTTCCACCAGGTGTCCTTTGATGGAGTGAAAATTGGCCGGTCCGACGACGATCCGGCCGTTTGCGGGAGCCTCCACCTGGAGCACGACTTGTTTCGAATCGGCGTGGCGGAGCAGCAGCTGGCCGGGAGTCTTCGTCAGCTCGTACGCGCGCCGCTCATTGAACATCAACGTGCTGTCGCTGAGCTTGGCGATCACCTTGCCGTTCTCATCGAAGAGCGCAAAATTGATCAGGAGCTGCCTGGTCGGTTGTTTCAGCGCAATTTGGATTTGCGGCACGCCCTCGACTTCGATCGTCCCGTCTGTGTTGCGATAGAGATTTGATCCGATTTCTATGTCCATGTCCCTCTGATCTCCTGCCTGCCGAATCTGAAGACGCTTACGATTTCTTAATACGGTCCAAGATCAAGGCGATGCAGCCCCCGAGCAATCCTCCGCCCACGATCGTCGTCAAGAGCTCGACGAGCTTCAGCTCCCATACCGAGCCTTGAGCCTGCATGACTTCCCTGATCCCTCCCTGGAGCATGATGACGGCCAGCGCCATCGTTGCGCCGACCATGAACCACCAGAGAAAGACTTTCACGGCCGACACCATCAGTACAGTACTCAGAGATCGAAACGGCGGTCGAGACTCCGGTATTGGATCGCCTCGGCGACGTGTGCCGGCGCGATGGCCTCGGACCCGTCCAGATCGGCGATCGTCCGAGCGACGCGCAGGATCCGTCCGTGGGCCCGAGCGGAGAGTCCCAATTTCGACATGGCTTGCTCGAGCAGCCTCCGCCCCGAATCGTCCAGGCCACAATACCGCTTCAGGAGCCGAGGCTTCAACTGGGCATTGGTGTGAATTCCATCTTGGTGATAGCGATCCGATTGACGCTCCCTGGCTTTCAACACACGGCCTCTGATCGCGGCCGATGACTCTTGAACCGACCCATGGTCGTGCAGCTCGCGCACCGGCACGGGAGGAACCTCGATGTGGATGTCGATCCGGTCCTGCAGCGGCCCGGATAATCGGGCCCTGTACCGTCTGATTTGATGCGGCGTGCAGAGGCATTCTCGAGCCCGATCCCCATAGTAGCCGCAGGGACAGGGATTCATCGCCGCGATCAGCATAAACCGGGCGGGATAGCGGAGGGAACCGCTCACGCGGGTGAGCGTCACCTGCCCCTCCTCGAGCGGTTGTCTCAGCCCGTCCAACACCGGTCGGCGGAATTCGGGCGATTCATCCAAGAAGAGAATCCCATTGTGCGCGAGAGACACTTCTCCGGGACGCGGCACCGTGCCTCCGCCGATCAGCCCGGCATCTGAGATGCTGTGATGCGGCGCCCTGAACGGCCGGACGGTGAGCAGAGCGCGATCGACCGGAAGCTGCGAGGCCACGCTGTGGACCCGCGTGGTTTCAATCGCCTCATCCCGGCCCATGAGCGGGAGGATCGTCGGGAGCCGTTTCGCCAGCATCGTTTTCCCGGAGCCCGGCGGTCCCATCATCAAGACGTTATGACCGCCGGCCGCCGCGATCTCAAGGGCCCGTTTAGCCTGTTCCTGCCCTCGCACATCCCCGTAGTCGTCTTCCTCCGCGGGCCGGGCCATGAGAATGCGGTCGCGGTCCACTTCCACCGGCGATATCGGTTGGGTGCCGCGAAGAAACGCCACGGTTTCGGGCACGGTGTGCAAGGGATAGGCGGTGACTCCCTCCACCATTGCCGCCTCCGCACAATTGTCCGCAGGTAACAGGAGTCCGTACGCACCGCGGCACGCCATGCCAATCGAGAGCGCGCCCGGCACCCGCTTGATATGGCCGTCGAGCGACAATTCCCCGACCAGCACACGACCGGCGACCGACTGAGCAGGGATCACATCCTCGGCGACCAGGATTCCGATCGCGATCGCGAGATCCAAACCGGCTCCTTCTTTTTTGATATCCGCCGGAGCGAGATTGACCGTGATCTTCTTGGCGGGAAAATGAAAGCCGGTGTTCTTCAACGCGGAACGAACGCGGTCCCGGCTCTCGCGGACCGTCGCGTCGGGAAGCCCGACGACGGAAAATTGCGGGAGGCCCCCGGCGATATCGACCTCAACGTCGATCAGATGCGCATCCAGTCCGACGAGGGCGACGCTCAAAACTTTCGCTAACATAAGGGCTCGGTGAGCAGCATGCGGCACTGGATTATAGGAATGGCCATGAAGTGATTCAATAGGAATATCGTGTAAGTTCAGGTAAATACATGCATTTATTATCACTCCATCACCGACCAACGAGAAAATCCTCCATGGTATGGCCCATCCCGGTTCTGTATAATCGCCCAATGTCGGCCGCGAACCGTTTTTTAATCAGCGTGATCGTCATGACGGCCTCCCTGGGCGGCACCATGTCATCTGCCTCGACGCCGCCCCGTCAGGTCGGTGCCGCCATGGCCCTCCTCGCAACCTTGGAGGACGCGCAGGTCCTCCCCCCGGAAGGAACACCGGAAGCCAATCGGGTGGTAAAGATCGTGATTCAGTTCCAATCGGCATTCATGAAGAGCGAAGACGACACCCTCCGCGAGTTTTTCAGGCAGGCGCTCCTCAACGAGTTCGGCGACCAGCGGGGCGGAGAAATCGAAGCGTCCTTCCCCAAAACCGGATGGACGGCTCCCGTGCTCGGAGCACTGGTGAAATACCGCCATGGCATCACCGATGCCGAGACCGGCGCGCTCGCCTCCGCTTTTTCCCGGTACAACGTCACCACCGCGGACTTCGATTATTTGTTGACGCTTTTCCAAAACGCTCGTCTGGCCTATCGCGCGCGCGGCCAGGACATCGAGACGGTCTTTGCTGAACGGCGACGGCGGATGCCGGGCGCATCCTAACGGCGGGAACCAAGGAGGCGGTATGGCGACCAAAGCCTATATCTTGATCAAGGTGAAAGCGGGCAGGACCAAAGACGTGCTCCAGGCGGTCAAGCGTCTGGCCGGAGTCGAGCAGGCGCATTCCTGTTTTGGACAGCCCGACATCTTCGTGTTCATCAGCGTGAACGATGAACGCGCCCTTTCAGACGTCGTCATCACGAAGATACACCAAATCGAGGGCGTGGAAGAGACCGATACCCACATCGTCGCGGACACCTAGCGTGGCCGCTGTCGCCGCGCTCCATCACACATCGTCTGGTCGAACGGCGGCCCCGCCCTCTGCGGCCGATCGATAGCACGCATCCGCGAGCTCAACGGCGCGACAGCCGTCCAGACCCGTCACTGACGGTGCGGTGCCGGTCCGCAATGCGTGAACAAAACTTGTGAGCACGGCAACGATCGTCGGCGTCGGTTCCAGAACCCTCTCATCCAAAGTTCCGTCATGGAGCCGTCTTACGACCCTGCGTCGGACCCAATCGCCTGTGATCGCCCCACCATCCCCTCTCCACTCCATGGATCCCACGCGCCCTGAGTTGACACGCGCAATGTCGAGCGAGCATTTGATGCCTCCGTCCGTCTCCAAGCATGCTTGCGCCGTCGTTTCCCCAGCGCTTCGCGGCCTGTCCATGATGCACGACACCCCGGCGACTTCTTGGCCGGACAAAAATCGAATGAGGTCAAAGAGATGGACGCCGAACTCGAGCATCGCTCCCACCGGTGTCTCAGTCCGCTCCACCAGGCTCGAGCTCCACTCGATATGGCTCGTGAAGACCGCCTCACGTAGACGACCCAAAGACGGTAACCATTCCTTGACAAGCAAGACCGTCGGGTCGAACCGCATCGTATGCGCGGTCATCATGACCAGATGCGCCCGCTCGGCCGCTTCCACCATCGCCCTCGCTTCCTTCCCCGTCGTCGCCAGCGGCTTTTCGACGAGAATGGGCTTGCCGGCTTCGATGGCGGCGAGAGCCATCGTGTGGCACAGGGACGGCGCGGTCACGACCACCACGGCGTCCACTGCTGGATGGGCAACCAACGCCCGATAGTCGCCGTACACCGGGACATCGGCGAGAGCAAGGTCGAGCGTTTCCCCAACCCGCTTCCGGCACAATGCGGCCAGCTCTGCATGGGGCACATCTCCGATGAGGTGATGCAGATACCGACGCCCGTGCCTTCCCACACCGATCAATCCGATCCCTATTTTACGCATCACGAATGGGCTCTCCTGACCGGAACTGTACGCAGGGTTGAACATGAGGTCAATCATCGCGGGCCTGGATTGACAAGGCGGGAGAGCGGTCCCTATAGTGATCGGCGTCGGGCGCAAGGGACAATCCGGTGCCGCGGTCCCTGCCGATCGTAGACGAGGAACCATGCCGAGTATCACGACATCCCCCACTGCCCCCTTCACGTTGCAGCAGATTGGAACAGGAACCTGCCGCTTTCCGAGCGGAGCGGCGATTCCCACGGCCACGGACGCGGCCGTGGATCCCTACATCAGAACGAGAATCTCCAAAGACTTTCAGGTCGACTGCATTCAGTTCTGGCCTCAGGAAAAGGGCTCCTATCCCGGATTGGTGCTGTTGCATGAATGGTGGGGCCTCAACTCGCAAATCAAGGATCTGGGAGCGAGGTTGGCCTGTGAAGGTTATAACGTGATCATCCCGAACCTATACGGACGTCTTGGCGGCATGGTGACGGCCAACGCGGAGGTCGCCGAAGCGTTGATGAACAAACTGTCCGAGCCTCTCGTGCTCCAGGACATCAATTCCTGCTGCGAATTCATGAATACGAGAGACTATGGCAAGCGGAACGTCCATGGAATCGTCGGGTTCGGAATGGGAGGAACCTTCGCGCTCCGGTTCGCGGCTCAGCGAAAACGACTGCGTGCCGCAGTCTCCTTCTATGGGCGGATCCCCGACCCGCAGACGATGGTGAAGGACTTGTACTGCCCGGTACTCTATCACCATGCCGGCCGAGACCCCTGGGTTTCGGGCGAAGACGTGACCCGGCTTGCGTCGCTGGCGAAGGAGCACCAGAAGCGAGTCGAGATCCGAACCTACCCGGATGCCGAGCACGCCTTCTGTAACGAATTGCGCCCGGGCAGCTATCGAGCCGACGCGGCGGCCGAGGCATGGAACGCCACCGCTTCATTCTTGAAAACCTGCTTTCAGGGAACGTGAGACGTCTCCGCTGCGGCCTTGTGTCTTCCCGTTTCGCCAGTTGTTCGATTTGAAACTATCCTCCTGTCAATCAGCCCGAACGTCGTTTCTGATCGCGCTCTCGATGTGCGTGGTGCTCCTCCATGAGGGATCGGCATCGGCGGGCACGACCGAGGCCTTGCCTGTCGGGCTTCCAGATTGGAACTCGGTTGTCAGCGGGCAGGCATCGCATCTCACCATGGTGGACTCTGAAGCCGCAGCCAAAGACCTGTTCGTCTCCGAGCTTGGCGCGGCGCTCCATCTCTCTGACGTCGCCGGGACCATCGCGGCCAAAGGCCTTCCCGCCAAACTAACGAAGGATCTCCTTCTGCCCGACGTGCTGAAATCGGTGCA
>DASTSI010000255.1:0-4104 GCA_035760745.1 Nitrospira sp.
ACACGGGAAACCACGTATGAGACGTTCGATGTTCCTCTTGACCTTCAGCGTCCTGCTCACGGGTTGTAGCAGCAATCCCTATCTGGAAGCCTCGTTGAAACCGGCGGAGATGCAGGGAAAGGACAAAGCTTGGTTCGAGAAGAATTGGGGCACGCCGGACGGCAAAGCCCCCCGCTTCTTCGGAGGAGAAACATGGACGTATTTTCGGATCGCGGGAGGAAAGTCCGGAGCTCCCCTCTTCAACTTCTCACCCAATCAATGCCAGATCACGCTCAAGTTCGATAAAGAAGACAAGCTGTCCGACTACAGCTACTCGGGCTGCTAGCCCCCCGCCTCTTACGACTTGCTCATCTGCCGCTGGAACTGCTCGGCGCAACTTCGTCCGCAGAAGCAGTAGGTTTGCCCGCCGATCACCTCCGTCACGGCGTTGCCCCGCGGGACGAAGACACGGCACACCGGGTCCTGCACCATCTGATTTTTGTCCGACGGAAGCTGATCCTGCCGGGCGCGGCCCATAAACTCCCGGATCGCGCTGCGGAGCAGAAAGTACAGCACGATGAGTAGGATCAGGACGACGATGATTCTATACATTGTGGTCCTCGTCTAGGAACGGCACCATCGGATCGACCCGCCAGTGGAGAGCGACGAGAAACTCGTAGAAATCCCAAGCGCGGGCTGGCGCCTTGGAGCGCAAGATCTGTGGTCCGAACGGCCTAGATCGGAAGACCCATTCAGGACCTTCTTGCTCGAAAAGCCCAGTACTTCTGATGGATATGCACGCATTATTTGTTTTGTTACAGTGGCGCCATGAAGACTTGTGACAAGTGCCGCGGAACAATGTTGCCGGAGCGGGCAGTGGACTTGGACGCCGGTCTGGCGATCACAGTGTTCGCCTGTTTGAACTGTGGCCGCCGGAAGTCAGCGGATCAAGAGCCTCGTCCTCTCACCGCGAGATACTGAACCGGAGGACGGGGCACGATCGCGCAGTACGCGGCGATGCGACCAGTCCCTCTTGCCTGATCTCGCTGGCGGTCCCCCTGTTCATCGTTCTCCATCCCGGTCATTTCAACTCCAGGACATCCATCATATCGTAGAGACCAGGCGGCTGTCTGACGACCCATTTGGCGGCACGCAATGCCCCTCTGGCAAACGTATCGCGGCTGCTGGCCCGATGGGTGAGTTCGATGCGCTCCCCCATGCCGCCGAACAGAACGGTATGATCACCGACGATGTCGCCGGCTCTGATCGTCTGTATGCCGATTTCGGCCTTTTTCCTCTCGCCCACCATGCCCCGGCGCTCGTACACGGCCACCTGATCGAGATCGCGGTTGACCGCCCGGGCGAGCACCTCCGCGATCTTGAGCGCTGTCCCGCTGGGCGCGTCCCTCTTCAGCCGGTGGTGCGCCTCAATGATCTCGATATCGTATTCATCGCCAAGGGTCTTCGCCATTTCGGCGAGCACCTTGTACATGAGATTCACGCCCACACTCATGTTCGGCGAGAAGACGCACGGCACCTGACGGGCCAGGCTTTTCAATTCCTCCAGCGCGGACCCTGAGAATCCCGTCGTGCCGATCACCATGGCCCGCCGGTGCTGCGCGACGGCGCGAAGATGGCTCAACGTCGCCTCGGGCGCTGAAAAGTCGATCACGACCTCGCCTCGCTCGAGCAAAGCGGACAGGTCATCCGTAATCGGGACGCCGGCTCGTCCGGCACCGGCCACGTCTCCGGCGTCCTCTCCCATCGCATGATGTCCCTTCCCTTCGATGGCGCCCGCGAGCATCAGGGCGGTCGAATCTTTAATGAGTGCGACCAGGCGGCAGCCCATTCGCCCTGCTGCCCCTGCGACGATGACTTTAATCATCCCTGACTCCGTGAAGCGAGAACCGAGAGGGGGTGAGGTGAAGCGTGAGGAAACCGGCGGCTACACCAAGCCCATGTCCTTCAAGACCCGCGTCAATTGATTCTTGGTTTCGGCTCCCATCGGGCACAGTGGGAGCCGCAGCTCCGGATCGATCTTTCCCATCAGGCCCAGGGCCTCTTTCACCGGAATGGGGTTCGTCTCGTAGAAGAGCGCGGCGAACAGCGGCGAGAGCCGGAAGTGGATGCGACGCGACTCTTCAATCTGCCTGCTCACAAACGTCTTCACGAGGTTCACCATGTCGCGAGGTACGAGATTGGCGGTCACCGTGACCACCCCTTTCGCACCGACGGCCATCATGGGAAGCGTCAACGGATCGTCTCCTGAAAGCACCGTCACGCGCTCTCCGCAGGCCTGAACGATGTCGGAGACCTGCTGCACCGAGCCGCTGCCTTCCTTGATTCCGACGATATTCCGGATTCCACTCAAGCGGGCCACCGTCGAAGGCAGCATGTTCACACCGGTTCGCCCGGGGATGTTGTAGAGGACCTGCGGAATGTCCACCGCTTCGGCGACCGCTTTATAGTGCCGGTAGAGTCCTTCCTGCGTCGGCTTGTTGTAGTACGGCGTGATGAGCAGAACCCCGTCCGCCCCATCCGCTTTCGCGTGCTTCGTGAGCGAGATCGCCTCTTCCGTGCTGTTCGATCCCGTCCCGGCGATCACCGGCACACGCCGCCTCGCCGCCTCGATCGTCAGCTTGATGACCCGATGATGTTCCTCGTGGCTCAACGTGGCGGACTCTCCCGTCGTCCCGCACGGCACGATGCCGTCCGTGCCGTTGGCGATCTGCCACTCGATGAGATCGCCCAGGGCGCGTTCGTCGACCTTTCCCTTCCTGAACGGCGTGACGATGGCGACGATGGAACCGGTAAACATGTAAATCCTTTCCCTTCGGCTTACGCCAGGAACTCCGGAATCGTTTCGCCTCTCACCAAATCGTCGTAGGTCTCACGCCGGCGGATCACATGGACCTCGGAATTCTTGACGAGGACTTCCGGCACGCGGGGCCGTGAATTGTAATTCGACGCCATGACGAACCCGTAGGCCCCCGCGCTCATGACGGCCAGCAGATCGCCGGGTTGCACCTCGGGCAGCGTGCGGTCTTTGGCCAGGAAATCTCCCGACTCGCACACGGGGCCGACGACGTCCACCGCGCGTTTCGATCGGTGGAGGACGGCCTCGGACACCGGCCTGATGTCATGGTAAGCGCTGTACAGGCTCGGCCGGATGAGATCGTTCATCGCGGCATCGACGATCACGAATCGCTTGGCTTCGCCTTCCTTCTGGTACAGGGCTTTGGTCACCAAAATTCCTGCGTTTCCGACGATGACCCGTCCCGGTTCCATCACGAGCGTCAGGTCGAGATTCTTCACCAGCGGCGAGATCGCATCGGCCAGATCCTGGGGCAAGGGAGGCTTTTCATCGGAATACGTGATGCCGAGCCCGCCCCCCATGTTCAGGTAGCGAATGTGGATGCCCTGACCCTTCAGCGACTCGAGCAGCTTCACGACTTTCTTCAGCGCCTCGATGAACGGGGTGACATCGGTCAATTGGGAGCCGATGTGCGCGTGAACGCCCACCACGTCGATCCAGGGAAGCGACGAGGCGAGCTGATACTCCTCGAGCGCGCGGTCGGCCGCGATGCCGAACTTACTTTTCTTGAGCCCGGTCGAAATGTACGGATGGGTCTTCGGATCGATGTCGGGGTTGATGCGCAGCGCCACCCTGGCTTTCCGGCCGACCATGGCGCCGACCTCGTTGATCGCGCGAAGCTCGGCGGACGATTCGACGTTGAACATCAGGATGTCGGCTTTCAACGCATCGCGAATTTCATCCTGATTCTTCCCCACGCCGGCAAAGACGATTTTTGAGGCGGGCACGCCCGCTTTGAGGGCACGGAATAATTCCCCGCCCGAGACGATATCGACGCCGCTGCCCTCCTTCGCCATCAACCGCAAAATCGCCAGGTTGGAATTGGCCTTCATGGCAAACGCCACGAGATGCGGGATGGTCTTGAACGCGCTGTCGTAGGCGCGGAAGTGGCGCGTCAGCGTGGCGTGGCTGTAGATATAGCAGGGGGTGCCGACTTCCTTGGCGATCTGGCTGACCGGCACCTGCTCACAGCAAAGTTCGCCGTGACGATATTCGAAGCTATGCATCCTGGAGGTCCTCGCGCAGCACTT
>DASTSI010000256.1:0-21503 GCA_035760745.1 Nitrospira sp.
GTCAGTTCAATCCGATCGCCGACTTGAAGGTCCGGCAACCCCTTGGCCTTTCGCACCCCCATGGGAATGAACCGCGGCTCGAGTTCCCCGGTGTCAATGCGTGCCTGCTCGCTTCGGATCTCCTGCACCGTGCCGAGCAGCACCCGGTCTCCGGGAAGCAACTGTGGATGAGCCGGTTCCAACTCCGGCGCTGCGCCGGCGGGAAAACCGGCACCGAGCCACCACGCCAAGAGAATCGTGAGCCGGTACAAGGTGTTCCGTGCCATCATGCCATCCTTTCCATCCCATGAAGGATTCAGAGGTTGTCAGAGATTCTTTCTCAGCCTCACAACTTTTCCCCATACTGCGTTGCGGTCCGTCACCGGGACATCCTCGTATTTCCGGTTGAGCGGATGCAGGATGTGTTGGCTGCCCATGCGTTTCACTTGACGCAGGAGCACGGTCTCCGAGTCATGGTCGCGAGTCGCGGCGATCACATAGTCGCCGGGCTTCCATTCGAGATCAGGATTCACAAAAATCATTTCTCCTTGGCTGAACAGAGGCTCCATCGAGTCGTCTTGTACTTTCAAGGCAATGGTCCGCGCCCCCGACACGTCCGTGGCTTCAACCACCGCTTCGGCATGCAGAACGCCTGGAAGGTTTTTGCTGGTCGCAATCTGACCGATCTCCTGCCATTGCAGCAGGGGAATCTGCCGAATCTCGCCCGCGGCGGAGTGCCGGGTGTTTCCCGGGAGTTCAACCATCCTGCGTGCGTGTGCGGGATCACCGGTCCGCAGGAAGTCGACGTCCATCCGAAAGTACCGTGCAAATTTGTCCCAGACGGCGCGATCCCGAGGATTTCTGCCAGCGAGGATATTCGTCAATGTTCGAAGCGGAACTCCAACCGCCTCGGCCAATTCTTTTTCGGTCATTCCCTCGCCCAATTCCCGATGGACGAGGCCTTTCAGGTTCATGAAGCCTTCCTACGCAGCCGCCGAAAGGAGATGTGGCGTTTCACCCCTGCGTCATGAGTATCGTCCGTCGCTCGTATCACCTTTTGCTTTGTAGTGGCTCTAGGAAATTCTCTAGCTGGCAAGAAACGTACCGTTGAAGCCACCCTTTCATCACACAGGTCGAGCTTGCGAGATCATTGTGAAAATACAGCCTGCCCGCAGGCCGCAAGCAACCTCACGTCATACGTCCCCATGTCCTGCGGTGTGAGGCCTGTGCGATATGGCTCGGTGCGCACGCGCGAAAACGAAGCGGGACGACACTTGACTATAGTTCTAGCTAGAACTATATTGGGTTCATTGCGATGACCATGGTGCTGTGCACGACATCAGGAGGTGAGTCATGAAGGCATTGCTCCAGACGAATGAGGGCTGGGCGGGGCTGATTCTTCGGTGGACCTTGGGATTGGTCATGCTGCCGCATGGCGCGCAGAAGCTGCTCGGCTGGTTCGGCGGCTTGGGCTTTCAGGGCACGATGGGATTGTTCACGGCGAAGATGGGCATGCCGTGGGTGATCGCGCTGCTCGTCATTCTGGGAGAGTCCTTCGGGAGTCTCCTGTTGCTGGCAGGGCTCCTTACCAGGTTTACAGCGGCGAGCTTAGGCGTCATCATGATCGGGGCCATCGTGCTGGTTCATGCGCCGTACGGGTTCTTCATGAATTGGTTCGGACAACAACAAGGGGAAGGGTACGAGTATCATCTGCTCGTGATCGGCATTGCCGCCGCGCTGATGGTCGTCGGGGCGGGCAAATGGTCGGCTGACCGTTCCATTGCTGAGCGCATTGCGTGAGCAGGAGGGGGTTATGTGGGTAGTCTTCGGTGCAACGGGACATACGGGGAGCGTCGTGGCGGAGACGCTGCTCTCGCGACGGCAGCCGGTACGGGTTCTCGTACGCTCGGCTGACAAGGCCCAAGCTTGGAAGGCCGGGGGCGCTCAGGTCGCGCTCGGCTCGCTGGACGACATGTCGGTTCTGCGGAAGGCCCTCGAAGGAGCCGCGGGGGCCTATGTGCTGCTCCCTCCCAATTATGGAGCCGTCGCCTGGATGACGGAGCAACGGCGCCGGATCGATCAGATCGCGGAAGCCCTGAGGACCGCCCAAACGCCTCACGTGGTGTTCTTGTCCTCGGTCGGGGCCCACCGCCCGTCAGGCACCGGTCCGATACGTGCGCTGCACTATGGCGAGCAGCGCCTGAAAACCGCGGTTCAACGACTCACGGTGCTGCGCCCGGCCTACTTCTTGGACAATTGGGCGGCGGGGATCGCCCCGGCCCGGCAGCACGGAGTGCTGCCGACCTTTATCACGCCCACCAAAACGATTCCGATGATTTCCACGGAGGACATCGGCCGAATCGCCGCGGAGCAGTTGTTGGCGGGCGGGAAACCGGTCATCGAGCTCGCCGGTCCTGAAGACTACAGCCCGAATCAGGTGGCGGCGGCGCTCGGCGATCTGCTCCGACGACCGGTCACCGCTCAGCACGCGCCGTTGAATGCCGTCGTGCCGACGTTCAAATCGTTCGGGTTTTCGGATGAAGCGGCGGAGCTGTTTCGAGAGATGTACGAGGGACTGGAGAGCGACCGGGTGGATTACGAGCAGCCCGTTAATCTGGTGCGCGGGACCGTGACCCTATCCGAAGCCTTGCGCCGTATGGTGCAAGATTCAGAAAGGAGCTGACATCATGCGTGGAGAGGAGGTTGCAACGAAAGAGCTGCTCGGAATCTATCAGCCCGGTTCTCGTCACATGGTTGGCGATGGATTTCCCGTCCGTAATCTCTTTCCGAGCAATGATCTCGACCGGGAAGTGGATCCGTTCTTAATGCTGGACTATGCGGGACCGCAATATTTTTCGGCCACCGACACCCCGCGCGGGGTCGGGGAGCATCCGCATCGAGGCTTTGAAACCGTCACGTTGATGTACCAAGGCGCCGTGGCCCACCGCGATTCGGCCGGCCATTCCGGCGTCATAGGCCCGGGCGACGTGCAATGGATGACGGCCGCCTCCGGAGTGGTTCACGAAGAGCTTCACGAGCCCGCGTTTGCGAAGAGAGGCGGCTCGTTACAGGCCGTTCAGCTCTGGGTGAATCTGCCCCGGGCGTACAAGATGTCGGCCCCGCGGTACCAGACGATTCTGAGCCGAGATATCCCTTCGGTCGAGGTGGCGGAACAAGGTGGCCGCCTTCGGGTCATTGCGGGGTCCTATGAGGGGCGCACCGGACCGGCTCAGACGTTCACGCCGGTGGAGCTCTACGATCTCCGGCTCAAGAAGGGCGCCCGGTTTGCGCTTGCGCTGCCCGCCGATCACAACGCGGCGATTTTGATCATGGAAGGTCGCGTGTCCGTGAACGGCCTCCGCGAGGCGTCCGAAGCGGAGCTGGCTGTCTTCAAGGGGGAAGGCTCGCATGCCACGATCGGGGCTCATGACGACGCGGCCCTCTTGATCATGAGCGGGAAACCGATCCGAGAACCCATCGCCCGGTACGGGCCTTTCGTCATGAATACCAAAGCGGAATTACTGCAGGCGGTGCAGGATTATCAAGGCGGCAAAATGGGCCATCTTTCCTAAGAGCAGGATCCATTTCGCAGGCAGGGCCTCTTCACGAGGAGAAGGAGTGTTCGGTGATTCGGCATGTTTCCATCGAGATCTATTCCGATGTGGTCTGTCCCTGGTGCTATGTCGGCAAGCGGCGGTTGGAAAGAGCGCTGACCCGACTTCGGGACAGCATCAAACCGTCCGTTGGCTGGCGGGCCTTTGAGCTGAATCCGGGCATGCCGAAGGAAGGTATGGACCGCCACATGTATCTTGAAACAAAATTTGGAAGCCTGGACTCGTTTCGCGAGATGGAGGCGCACCTCATCCAAGCCGCCGAGGCAGAAGATCTCACGTTGGCCTTTGAGAAGATCTCCCGTACGCCAAACACCTTCTTGGCCCATCGCCTCATTTGGTATGCGGGGCAGCGGGGCGTACAGGATGACGTTGTGGAATCCTTGTTTCGCGGCTACTTCACCGAAGGCGCCGACCTTGGCTCGGTCTCCACCCTGGTGCTGCTCGCCAGGCGTGCGGGTCTCGACGTGGAAGCTTTTCTCGACAGCGATACAGGGACCGAAGAAGTGAGAGCGGAAGAACGGGATGCGGCTCGACTCGGTATCCGGGCCGTGCCCTATTTTGTGCTGAACCGAGCCTACGGCATCTCGGGCGCTCAACCCGTCGATCGTTTTGCGGCGGCGATCGAGCGCGTCGCCGCCCAGGGACCCGTGAAACTGCCGATATAGCGGGGAGGACAGGCCCATGGCTGTGCAGGTCTACGGAAGCAACCACATCGCGATCGAGGTCACCGACGCCCGGAAGGCGGTCAAGTTTTATTCCGACGTCTTCGGTCTCAAAATGTTGCGCGGCGGGGAAGGTGCAGCCTGGTGCCAGCTCGGAGCGCATCAATTCATGGCGATATTAGAAGTCGAGACCCTTCAGCCGGATCGCGCCAAACACTTCGGGCTCATGGTGAGGGATGCCGGGCAGATCCAAGAGGTGCGCCGAAAGCTGACCAAGAAGTACAAGCTGAAACTGCTCCCTGATTTTCGGTGCGATTTCCGGGATCCGTGGGGGAATCGGATTCAGGTCGGGGATCTGTCTGACGAGTCGCTGGTCTGGCTGCTCCCCTATCAAGAAGTTCAGAAAGTCGGCATTCGCTTTGACAGCGCACCGCGAAAAAAAAGCCGCCGATAGCGGTCGGCGAGCACCGGAAGCAGCCCGAGCTGGTGAATGGAGGCGACAATGGCCACGGACCGAGTGGTGCTGATCACCGGAGCGTCAGGGGCCTTGGGGCAAGCGGTCGTTCCGGCCTTTGCAACGGCCGGTGTCCGTGTCATCGCGGTGGACCGGCAGCCTCCGACGATCGAGCGGTCCGGCGTCATCCCGATGAAGGCCGACGTCACCGACGAGGCCGACATCCGGCGTCTCGTGGCGGAGGCGGTTGAACGAGCGGGCCGCATCGATGCGCTGGTCAATGTTGTAGGAGGATTTGCTTCGGGCCGCCTTCAGGATACCGACCCGAGCCTCTGGCAGCGCATGCTGACCTTGAACGTCACCTCGGCGTTTCTGCTCTGCAAATCGGTGCTGCCGCACATGCTGGGACGGAACAGCGGGCGGATCGTCCACGTCGCGGCCCGGGCGGCACAGGAGCCGTTCTCGGGCGCGGCGGCCTATATTGTCTCGAAGGCAGCGCTGGTCGCCATGATTCGTGCCCTCTCACTTGAGCTCGACGGATCGGGCGTGACGGTCAACGGGATCTTGCCCGCGACGATGGATACGCCGGCAAATCGACGCAGCATGCCGGACGCAGACCCCTCGAAATGGGTGAGAGTGGAATCGGTGGCGCAGACCGCGCTCTTTTTGGCGTCTCCGGCAGCCGCACAGATCAATGGCGCCTTGATCCCGATCGGATAACGAAAGGGTCGTCATGAAAGCCCATTATCTTGGTCACGTGGTGTTTTACGTCAAAGACCTTGAACGATCGCTCGCGTTCTATCGCGACCTGCTGGGATTCAAAGAGGTCGGACGCATTTTCAACGGGGCGGCGGCGGCGCTGACTTCCGGCCGCACGCATCACGAGTTGTTGCTGATCCAAGTCGGCGACGCACCGGGTCCGCCTCCAGGGGTGAGACGCGGGCTGTACCATATCGGCATCAAAGTCGGCGACAGCCTCGATGAATTGCGGGCGGCCAAGACCGAGTTGGAGCGAGCCGGGATTCGCATCGAGGGCATGAGCGACCATACCGTGAGCCAAAGTCTCTATCTGCGCGATCCCGACGGCAACGAAATCGAGCTCTACGTTGACGCAGACGACCGGGTGTGGCGGAACGATCCCTCGGCTGTCGTCGCGCCGATTAAGCCCTTGCGGCTGTGAACGCCCGAAACAGGTCTCGGTCTTTTCCGGGCCGGATCCGCATCCCCTCTTGAGCCAGCCTGGCTCGCCGGTCCATACTGCTGGGTCATGAAAGACCGGCTGGCTTCTCCCTGCGACACCTTGGCAGAACAGTATGAAACGCTCCTGGAGGTCGTCGAGGCGATTTCCGTTCATCGCGATCTCGCCGATCTCTGCCGGGATCTCGCCCGCCTCCTTCCCCGCGTGGTGCACGTGAATTTTGTCGGTTTGTCGTTGCACGACCCGGACCGCGGCGTGATGCGGCTGCACACCGTCCAGGCGAACGTGCCGGCGGAGCTTCTCGGGGGCCACGAGGATCCCATCGATGAAACTCCGGCGGGGGTGGTGTGGCAAACGCAACGCCCGCTGCTCGTGCGGGATCTCGACAGCGAGCCCCGGTGGGCCACGGTGCTGTCGCGCATGCGAGCAGACGGGATCCGCTCGTTCTGCACGGTTCCGCTCACGACCGCCGTGCGGCGCCTGGGAGCCATGGGGTTCGCGAGTCTCAAGGCCGAAGCCTACGGCGAGGCGGACGTCGACTTTCTCTGCCAAGTCGGGAACCAGCTGGCCGCCGCCGTGGATAACGTGCTGCACCACCAAGCTTTGATTTCGGACCGCAACCGGCTTCAGCTGCTCCTCGAGGTCACGGAATCAATCGCCCTGCATCGCGATCTGAACGACCTCATGCAAGACCTCGCCCGGCGGCTGCCCTCCATCGTGCCGTTTGACTACATCAACGTGGTGCTGCACGAGCCGTCGCGGGCGGCCATGCGCCTCTGGCTGCTGGTGAGCTCCGTCCCGAGCACGATCAGTCCTGGGCTCGAAACACCCGTCGATGAATCGCCGGGCGGCTGGGTCTGGAGGCATCAAGAGCCGTTGATCGTGAACGACATCACCGAGGAGCACCGGTTCCCGAAGCTCATGTCGATTCTCCGGGAGAATCAGGTGGAATCGTTCTGCGTGGTTCCGCTGACGACCGCGCGGCGACGCCTCGGAGCGATGGGGTTCGGCAGCGTCCAGCGGAGGGCGTACCAACAAGCCGACCTGGACGTGATGCAACAGGTGGCGAAGCAAGTCGCGGTGGCGCTGGACAATGCGCTGAACGCCGAGGCGGCCTCGGCCTCTCATGCGCAGCTCGCCCAGGAACGCGACCGCCAGCGCCTCCTGCTCGAGGTGAACAATGCCGTGATCTCGCACTTGGAACTGGACGAGTTGTTTCCCGCCGTGAGCGCCTGCCTTCGGAAAGTCATTCAGCACGACGGCACGAGCCTGTTACTGTTCGACGCTGACTCGCGCCGGTGGAGGATTCATGTGCTGGATTTCGACCGGAACGAGAGTTTTGTCGAAGAGGGAGAGGCCGAGGAGAACATGCGGTCCCCTTGCTGCGACGCGATTGAAACGGGCAAGCCCGTCGTGTTTCGCGAGCGAGAGCTCCGCGACATGGCGGCCATATCGGCCACGGCCCAAAAGCTGCTCGATCGAGACGTGAAATCGTTCTGCTCGCTTCCGCTCCAGTCGCACAATCGAACGCTCGGCGCCTTGAACGTCGGCCGGCGACGGGACGACGGCTTTACCGCGGAGGACGTGGATCTGCTCGGGCAGGTCGCGCAGCAGGTCGCCATCGCCGTCGAGAATGCGTTGGCGCACCGGCAGGTTCGTGAACTGAAGGACAAGCTTGCCAAGGAAAAGGTGTATCTGGAAGAAGAAATCCAGACCGAGTACAACTTCGAGGAGATCGTCGGAGAAAGCCCCGTCTTACGACGGGTCCTGAAGGACGTGCAGACGGTGGCCAAGACGGATTCGACGGTCCTGATCCTCGGCGAGACGGGCAGCGGGAAGGAGCTCATCGCGAGAGCCCTGCACAACTTGAGCGACCGGCGAGAGCGGACGTTCGTGAAGCTGAACTGTGCGGCGATTCCGACGGGGCTGCTGGAAAGCGAGCTGTTCGGACATGAACGAGGGGCCTTCACCGGCGCCATCGCGACCAAAGTCGGCCGGTTCGAGTTGGCCGACGGAGGGACCCTCTTTTTGGATGAGGTCGGCGAGATCCCCCTCGAGCTTCAAGTCAAGCTCCTCCGCGTGTTGCAGGAGCAGGAGTTCGAGCGGCTCGGAAGCACGAAGACGGTTCGCGTCAATGTGCGGGTGGTGGCGGCGACGAACCGGGACTTGGCCCTGCTCGTCGAGGAGCAGCGGTTCCGAAGCGATCTGTACTATCGCTTGAAAGTCTTCCCGATCACGGTTCCGCCGCTTCGCGAACGGCCCGAGGACATTCCATTGTTGGTGCGGCATTTTACGCAGAAGTTTGCCCAACGCATGAAAAAGCGCATCGAAACGGTTCCGGCGGACGCGATGAAAGCGCTTCAAACCTATCCATGGCCCGGCAACGTCCGTGAATTGGAAAACTTCGTCGAGCGGGCGGTCATCCTTTCATCGGGCTCCCAATTGTTCGTCCAGACGGCGGAGCTCAAGCGGCCGATCGCAGGAGGCAACGGAGCGATCACCACGCTTGAGGAAGCCGAACGCGAGCACATCTTGAAAGCCCTGCGCGATGCCAATTGGACGATCGGCGGTCCGGCTGGTGCGGCGGCCAAACTCGGCATGAAACGGACCACGCTCCAGTCGAAGATGCAGAAGCTCGGTATCTCTCGCCCCGCGTAACTGCCCTCTTCTTGAATCCCTGCCGCGCCGACCCATCGGCACTCTGCCGAAATGAAGGCACCGTCCGCATCTCGCCGGTCGCTCGCTGTCCCCGGTTCTCTCCCGTCACTCACAGAACAATTCCTAGTGTCTCCTGCACTTCGAGCAACGCCGGCGTCCTGATCTTCGACTGGAACGGTCTATGCCTTTATGCCCCGGCATGAAGCCGTATCAGCCGTATCAGCCGTATCAGTTGAGCCTAGTCCGAAGGAGAAGGAGGCTCCCATCATGTCATGGGCAACGGTGTTCGTTTCGACGGTCGTGCCGATACTTCTTCTGATCGGGTGGGTCGGATTCGACCAGCTTGTTCATCGTGAAGCGGCGGTGTCCCGGGGGGCAAGACGCGGTCCGTTCCCCGCCCATCGGCGCAAGTGAGGATGGTCGGTCGCAGACGAAGACGTGAAAGGAGGCAGCCATGGGCATCGGTATAGGGCACGTACGGCGCGGAGGAGAAGGAGGGGTGTTGCAGGCCGGTGGCGCATTGGATGGGGCGGCATGTGCGCGCTGCGGCGGGTTCATGGTCGTCGAATGGTCGTACGACAGCGACGTCCGGCGGTGCGTGCAATGCGGCGAACTGGTCGACTCCGTCATTTTGGAGAACCGGCACATGAAGGTCATGGCACGAAAAGCCCTGGAAGAAACGGCAGTCGCAAGACGAGGCGTTCAGGAGCGACCGGATGGGTATCGAGCCCAAATCCGGTCGTAGGAGGACAAGATGAAGCAGGTGTTCACAGTCATGACGGCCGCCGCGGTTGCATTCGTCTTGATCGAAGGTCACGATTTCAACGCCGACGCGCAGGAGCGGACTGCGCCGCGATTGGCCGCGGTGACCCAGGATGCAGACAAGGAATGGACCGTCATGACGCTGGAACTGGATCCCGGAGCGGTATACAAACGGCCGCTTGACGCCAGCGAGCAGGTGATTTATGTCCTCGCCGGCGTCGGGACGTTGAAGGCCAAGGGCCAGGCCGCCATGTCGTTGCAGGTCCGCACTGCCACGGCCCTACATCGAAAGCACGTCGAGGTCATTACGAACACGAGCCAGACTCAGAAGCTGAAATTGTTGCTCGTTCAGCGTGTGGAAACCGGGCCATCGAGCGATCGGTCCGTGAATCACGCGCAGCCCGAGCCCACCGGGCCCCAGGCAGCCAAGTCGCCGCAATTGATCTTTTGAAACGGCGCGGGGGAAGAGAGGAGAGAAAAATGAAATCGTTGCATGGCAAGGTCGCGGTAGTGACGGGAGGATCGCGCGGGATTGGACGAGCTGTTGCAGAACGGCTGGCCCGCGACGGAGCCAAGACCATCGTGACCTACAACCGTCAGGCCGATGACGCCAAGCAAGTGGTCGCGGGAATCCAGGAACAGGGAGGGACCGCCGCGGCCGTCCAGGCGGACGTCGGCCGGGTGGCGGATATCCGCCGGCTCTTCCAGGAAGCGGAGGACCTGTTCGGTCGCCTCGACAGTCTGATCAACAATGCCGGGATTTTCGCCGTGAAGCCCATTGCGGAGGTTACGGAGGAGGAGTACGACCGCATGTTTTCGGTAAACGCCAAAGGGCAATTCTTTTGTCTCCAGGAGGCGGCCAAGCGAATGGCGGACGGGGGGCGCATCGTAAATATTTCCACGGGTGGGACGAAGGCCGCCTTTCCAGGCATCAGCACATACGGCGGGGCCAAGTCCGCGCTGGAATTCTTTACCCGCGTCGCGGCGAAGGAGCTCGGTACGCGCAAGATTACGGTCAATACGGTGTCGCCGGGGTACACAGACACCGAGATGCTGAATGCGGCGCAACTCGGACCGATCGGGATTCAGTCGTCTCCGCTTGCCCGGATCGGGACGCCAAAGGATATCGCCGATGTGGTGGCCTTCATCGTGAGCGACGAGGGAGGCTGGATCACCGGTGATACGATTCAGGCCGGCGGCGGTGTGGTGATGTAATTCAGTCGCTGACTCACGATCATTCCTCCGTTCCTCGTCCCTTCCCCCTTTCACCATGCGCGCTCTCCGTGGAGCCGCCCCGACACCTGGTGGTGCTCTTCGAACGCGGGACTCGCCACCGAGTTGGCGTGAGCAGCTCTCTCGATCCGTTCCCCGCCCTCACACCACCGGCAGCATGATCGGATCGGGTGCGGCCGCTGTTGGAAGTCCCGCTCCCTGTAAGGATCGGCTCTGTGCCACGGTGCCCCGAATCGGATCATACATTTGCTCGATCCCGCGTGACGACCAAGACCCAACGGTGAGGCATTGCGACTGCCGACATATCGGCAGAGTGCCGATTGAGCGGCGAATTGAGAGAGCGATCCGAGGTCTGGGACGGCATGGGTGAGATGGAAAATCAAACGATTTCAATGCGGAGCGTCTGAGCGGCGGTCTGGAATAGTGGTTGCTCAGCGAGAACGATCATGACGCGAGGAGAACGGTGATGCAGGAGACGTTGGACTTTCTGACTCAATATGGCGGCCTGGTGCTGTTCGGCGTCGTCTTTGCCGAACAAATCGGGTTTCCCATCCCCGCTGTTCCGGTTCTCGTTGCAGCAGGCGTGCTGGCCGAAACGGGTCACATGAATCTCTGGACGGCGGTCGGTGTCACGGTGGCTGCCGCCCTGCTTGCGGATGGGATCTGGTACGAGCTCGGTCGGCGGCATGGACGAAAGATTTTGAACCTCCTGTGCCGCATCGCGCTCGAGCCGGATTCCTGCGTTCGCCGAACCGAAGTGTTCTTTGCCGGTCACGGGCCGGTTTCACTCATCATCTCGAAATTCATTCCGGGGCTCAGCACGATCGCGCCTCCGCTGGCCGGGATCGTGGGGCTCACCCTTCCCTGGTTTTTGCTGTATGACGGTCTTGGCGTCCTGATTTGGAGCGGAGGCAGCATTGGGATCGGCTACATCTTCGGCGATCAAATCGAGTATGCCATCGGCTACACCGATCATGTGGCACCGGCGATCGGGCTGCTTCTCGCCGGACTCCTTTTGTATGTCGTCTCCAAAGCCTTGTACCGCCGGCATCAGCTGCGCCGGGTCCCTCGAATCACTGTCGAAGAGCTGAGCGAAAAGCTCGGGACCGAGAATCCGCCGGTCCTCATCGATCTTCGGGGGCGGCCTGAGGTCGAGAGCGACCCCGGCATCCCGGGCGCCTTGTACCTCTCGCTCGATGAGCTCGCCCATCAACCGCTGTTGTCTCCAGAGCGTGAGACCGTTCTGTATTGCGGCTGCCCGGACGATGTCACGAGCGCGCAGGGCGCGTTGTTGCTGCGCCGTCACGGGTTCACGCGGGTCCGGCCGTTGGCCGGCGGCGTCCAGGCATGGCACGATCACCGGGCAGTCTCTGTCCCGCGCCCGATTGCCGCCTTGTCGGCGATCGCGGTCGGAATCCACGCGAAGAGCTGAGATGCTGAAGATCACGACGGACACATCGGAACGCAGCCGGAGACTTCGGGTGGAGGGCAGTCTTGCCGGTCCCTGGGTGAAGGAGCTGGAACAATCCTGGCGCGGCATCGCGTCCTCTCCTGATCAGCCGCCGGTCATCGATCTCACCGGGGTCACGTTTATTGATGACGAGGGTAAGGCGTTGTTGAGGAACATGCGACACGCCGGCGCCAAACTGATCGCCTCGGGTTGTTACACCAGGTCCATTGTCGAGGGCATCTGCGAGTGCGCGCGGCTCGAGGAGCCTCAGAGCGAGGAATGACAGGCATGACCAACAGCCTTGCTAAGCTGCCGATCAGACCACTAAGATGGATTCAGGAGCGCGTTGTCGGTGTAGAGGGATGAGGACATGACGAAAACTCGGCATATTTCTGTGATCGGTGGCCTGATCTGCATCGCCGCTCTTCTGCTCAGCGCGTGCAAGCAAGAGGCGAAATCGGTTCAGGCCCCACCCCTTCCGACCGTCGAGGTCGTCCAGGTGTCGTCGACCTCGGTCCCCGATGAGCCCGAATTCATCGGTCAGACCGAAGCCTCGCGGATCGTGGAGATTCGCTCGCAGGTCACGGGCATCATCAAGGATCGACTCTTTACCGAAGGACGGGACGTCAAGCGCGGCGACAAGCTGTACCAAATTGATCCCGTGCCGTTTCGAGCCGCCTTCCTCACGGCGAAGGCCAAGGTGGCTCAAGCCGAAGCGCGTCTCGTGCAGGCCAAACAGAATTTGGCGCGCGTCAAGCCGCTGCTGGGCGAGCAAGCGGTCAGCAAGAAGGATGTCGATGATGCCGTCGCGGAGGAGTTGGCGTCGAAGGCCGCGCTCGAAGCGGCAAAGGGCGACCTCGTCAAAGCCAAGTGGGACCTGGACAACACGAGCATCACCGCTCCGATCGACGGCTTGATCGAACGCACGCGATACTACGAAGGCCGCCTGGTGACCGCCCAGACGGACCTTCTCACGATCATTCATCAAGTCGATCCGATGTATGTCATCGTGAGCGCGCCGGAAAGCTTCCTGTTGAAGCGGCGTCGCGATCTGATCGCTAAGCGCATCCAGCACCCCGGCATTTATGAATTGAAAGGGATCATCAAATTTGCGGACCGCTCTGTGTATCAGCATGAAGGGGTGCTCGACTTCGCGGACGTGGGCTTGAAAACCGAGACCGGGTCCCGCCTGGCGCGGGTTGTCTTCCCCAATCCGGACCGGGTGCTCATGCCCGGACAGTTCGTCACCGTGCGGTTCAAGGGCACCTTGAAGACCGATGCCATCCTTGTCCCGCAGCGTGCGGTTCAGCAGGGACCGAAGGGACCGATGCTCTTCGTCGTCGGCGAAGGCGACAAAGCGGAAATCCGGCAGGTCACGGCCACCAGCTGGCAAGGCAGTCAGTGGGTCATCGAAGAAGGATTGAAGCCGGGCGAGCGGGTGATCATCGATGGTTTCCATAAGATCACCCCGGGTGCACCCGTGAATCCGATTCTGGTGGCCGACGCGTCCCAGCCCGGAAAGCCGGCCGAGGCGGCGGGAACGGGCCCGGACCAGGCTCAGCCTCCGGCCGACAAGGGCCCGCAGGCTCCTGAGGCCGCGAAATGAGTTCCGCCTTCTTCATCGAGCGGCCGATTTTTGCCGCGGTCCTGTCGATCGTCATCGTCGTGGTGGGCCTCGTTTCCCTGGCGGCCCTTCCCATCGCGCAATTCCCCGACATTACGCCGCCCGTCGTGCAAATCGAAGCCGATTATCCGGGAGCGAGCGCGGAGGTCGTCGCGGATTCGGTCGCGCGGCCGATCGAAGTCCAGCTTCCCGGAATCGATAATCTGCTCTACTACGATTCCACGAGCACGAACGACGGCCACATGAGCATGCGGCTCACGTTCGAGATCGGCACGAACGTGGACATCGCGCAGGTGCAGACGCAGAACCGGGAAAAGCTGGCCGAGCCGCAAATCCCGCCCGAGGTCGTCCGCCAGGGCATCAGCATCAAGAAGTTTTCTCCGGATTTGCTCGCCGTGATCGCCCTGAGCAGCAGCGACCCCACGCATGACACCGTGTACATCTCGAACTACGCGATCCTGAGGGTGGTGGACAACATCGGCCGTCTGCCGGGGGTGGGCCAGGCCTATATTTTCGGTCAGCAGAATTATTCCATGCGGATCATTTTGGATCCGGTCCGAATGGCGCACTTCGGTCTGATTCCGACCGACATTGCGAGCATCATCCGCGAGCAGAACCGTGATTTCCCGGCCGGGCAGATCGGTCGAGAGCCGTCACTCAAGGGCACCGAGCTCACCCTTCCCGTGATCACGCAAGGCCGCCTGACCGACGTCAAGGAATTCGAAGACCTGATCGTCCGCGCCATGCCGAACGGGTCCATGATCCGGCTCAAGGACGTGGCCAGGATCGAATTGGGCGCGCAATCGTATGGACTCGAAGGCCGGTGGAACGGGCGGCCGAACGTCTTTCTGCTGACCTTTCTCTCCCCCGGCGCCAACGCCCTGGACACCGTCAAGCGCGTGCGGGCCGAAATCGAACGGCTGTCGAAGGCATTCCCGCCCGGCATGTCCTACGACATTCCGTACGACACGACGATTTTTATCGAAGTCTCTATCGAGGAAGTCATCAAGACGTTGGTCATCGCGCTCATCCTCGTGATCCTGGTCGTCTACCTCTTCCTGCAGAGCTGGCGGGCGACGCTGATTCCGGCCGTCGCCGTGCCGGTCTCATTGATCGGGACGTTCGCCGCCATGGCGGCTTTCGGATTTTCGATCAATACGCTCACGCTGTTCGGCATGGTTCTGGCCATCGGCATCGTCGTGGACGACGCGATCGTGGTCGTGGAGAACGTCGAGCGCCACATGCGGGAAGAATGTTGCTCGTCGAAGGAAGCCGCCAAGCGGGCCATGGCCGAGGTGACCGCGCCGGTCATTGCGATCGTCTTGGTTCTCTGCGCCGTGTTCGTTCCGGCGGGTTTCCTCGGTGGTATCACCGGGCAGCTCTACAAGCAATTCGCGATCACCATTGCAATTGCCGTGGTCATCTCGGGCTTCGTCGCGCTGACGCTGAGTCCTGCCCTCTGCGCGGTCCTATTGTCGCCGGGCGAAGGATCGGAGGAGCGAGGAGGATTCTGGCGCTACTTCAACCGATGGTTCGCGGCGGCGCAACACCACTATTCGAACGCGGTCGGGGGAATGATCAAGCGGGCAGGAATCGCGCTGGCGGTCTTCGCGGTACTCGTCGTCGTCTCGGCGGTGTTGTTCCGCGTCATCCCGCCGGGATTTTTGCCCGATGAGGATCAAGGATACTTCATCGGCGTCGTCCAATTGCCGGACGGTGCTTCCAAGGAGCGTACCGACGCCGTATTGGCCAGGGTGGAAAAGTACTTCCTGGCCAATCCTTCGATCCATTCCACCGACGCCATGTCGGGCCTGAATTTCGTCTTCAACACCCGGGGATCGAATACGGCGACGATGTTCCTCCCTCTGCGACATTGGGATGAACGTACCAGGCCCGATCAGCAGGTCCAGGCGATCATCGGGGCGGCGTACGGAGAATTCGCGAAGATCCCCGAGGCGATGGTGTTGGCCTTCAATGCCCCCTCGATCCGCGGACTCGGCGCGACCGGAGGATTCTCCGTCCAGGTGCAGGACCCGAGCGGGGGGGACTTCGGAAAATTTGCCGAAGTGACACAGCAATTCATCGCACGAGCCCGGAAGAGTCCCGCGATCGGGGGGATCGGAACCGGATTCCGCGTCAGCGCCCCCCGCCTCTATGCGAAGGTGAACCGGGAGCGGGCGAAGGCGCTCGGCGTCTCGATCTCGGACATCTTCGACACGATGCAGGCCTATTTCGGCAACTTCTATGTGAACGACTTCCTGAAGTTCGGGCGCGTGTACCGGGTGCAGACCGAAGCCGACGCGCAGTTTCGCTCGCGTCCGGAAGACATCACCAAGATTTACGTGCGGGCGTTCAACGCCCAAAACGATCAGGGGACGGGGCCGACGATGATTCCCCTCAACACGGTGGTGGACATCGACTACGCGAGCGGCCCCGATCCGGTCACGCATTTCAACGGCTTCAATACGGCGTTGGTGCTCGGCGCCGCGGCGCCGGGGTCCAGTTCCGGCCAGGCCTTGGAGGCGCTCGAGGAGGCGGCGCGGGAAGTGCTTCGCCCGCAAGGCTACGATTTGGAGTGGAGCGGCATTTCCTATCAAGAACGAAAAGTCGGACGGCAGTCGATCTATGCGTTCGGCTTCGGACTGCTGATGGTGTTTCTCGTTTTGGCCGCGCAGTTCGAGAGCTGGACGGTACCGTTCGCGGTGATTTTGGCGGTGCCCTTCGGCGTCTTCGGCGCGCTTTCTGCCGTGTGGCTCCGGGGGATGACCAATGACATCTACCTGCAGATCGGTCTCGTGACGTTGATCGGCCTGGCGGCCAAGAACGCGATCCTGATCGTCGAGTTTGCCAACCATCGTCGGGCAGCCGGCCTTTCGCTCGCGGAAGCCGCCATAGAAGGAGCTCAGCTTCGGTTCCGGCCGATCATCATGACATCCATGGCATTCATTCTGGGCGTCGGTCCACTGGCGTTTGCGTTCGGGGCGGGCGCGGCCAGCCGTCGGTCAATCGGAACCGGCGTGCTCGGCGGCATGCTGGCCGCAACGTTTCTGGCCATCTTTTTCGTGCCGCTCTTTTTCGTGCTCGTCCGCAAGGTGTCCGAGTCCCTTGCTCGTCAGCGAGCCGCTCGCCTCCCTCAGGCATCGCCGCATCCCGTTCAGTCCACATGATTCAGGGTGTCGGAGATCATGCGGGAGAAAGGTCCATGCTCACTATGCCCGTCGTCCTCCTTCTTGTAGTGCTGCTGTTCTTGCAAGCCTGTGCCATGGGGCCCGACTATGAACCGCCCGACGCGAAGCCGCCGGAGACGTTTCGGATGACGGACCAGGCCGCCGACTTGTCGTCCATGGCGAACTTGCCCTGGTGGGAGCTTCTCAAAGACGAGGAGCTCCAAAAACTGATCCGCATCGCGCTGGAAGAGAACAAGGATCTGAAGCGCGCCGTCGCGATCATCGATGAGTATCAGGCCCGGCTGCTCGTCAGCCGGATGGATTTTGCGCCGCAACTGAGCGCGCAGGGCAATGCGCCGGCCTTGGGGCGGATGACTCTCTTTCTCTTCCCCGGCTTCCCCAATCCGTTCAACTACTACATTCAGGGAAACCTCTCCTGGGAGCTGGACATTTGGGGACGGATCCGGCGCGCCAATGAAGCGGCTCGTTCGGATTTATTCGCGCAGGAATGGAACCGCCGGGCCGTCGTGCTCCAACTCGTGAGCGGGGTCGCACAGGCCTACTTCGATCTCCTCCAATACGATATGCAGCTCGACATTGCGCGCCGCACGCTCAAGTCCTGGGAAGAATCGGTCCGCATCGCACTGGCCCGACTGAGGCAAGGCGTCATTTCGAAGCTTGATGCCGATCAATTCGAGGCGGAGCGCGCGAACGCCGCGGCCCGGGCGGCCGAGTTGGAACGGCAAATGGTGCAGAAGGAGAACGAGCTCAGCGTGTTGTTGGGACGGCATTCTTCCTCCATCCCTCGAGGCCGCTCGTTGACCGAGCAGGTCGTTCCGCCGTCCGTGCCGCCCGGTCTGCCGTCGGAGCTGCTGCAACGGAGGCCTGACGTCGTTCAGGTGGAGCAGAATCTTCATGCCGCGACGGCGAGAATCGGAATGGCGAAGGCCGACCGGTTCCCGAAACTGTCGCTGACGGGGCTGCTCGGTATCGCCAACCCGAGGCTCTCCGAATTTCTCGCGGCCAACGGCCGGCAAGACGGGGTCTTCGGGGTGGCGGGGGCGGGACTCGCCGGGCCTGTCTTCAACGCGCAGATTCTCAGTTTTCAGCAGAAGGCCGCCGAAGCGAGCGCGAAACAAGTGATGGCGCAGTACGAACAGACCATCCTGACCGCCTTCAAAGAAGTTGAAGATGCGCTCGTCGCCGTGCGAACCACCAGAGATCAGCGCGACGCCCAAACCGAGCAAGTGGAGGCGCTGCGTTCGGCCTTGCGGCTCGCCAACCTGCGGTACAAAGGCGGCCTGGCCAATTATCTCGACGTGCTGATCGCCCAACGCAATCTCTTCGATGCGGAGCTGGCTCTGACCAGCACCCATCGCCTGCATCTGGTCTCGATCGTTCAATTGTATAAGGCGCTGGGCGGTGGATGGATGCCGCCGGAAATGCCCGCTCCCGCCGGAGCCATATCGGTGAGCAATCGGTAATCCGGGTGAGCTCGGCATGGAGACGCCCGCGGCGACCCGCTACCCGATCCATGATCTGCTCCGCGGCGCTGGAGTCCTCGGGCCTACGAGGAGCGGTCGGTGGAGCGCGACAAGGTCTTGAGTCTCCTCGAAGCGGCTCGCTGGGCCCCCTCGTCCAATAACGAGCAGCCCTGGCGGTTTTTGGTCGCGACGAAGGAGGAGCCCTCAGACTACGAGCGGTTCTTCGAAGGAAACCGCCAGTGGGTCTTCCGCGCGCCGGTTCTCATGTTGTCGGTCGCTGCCTGGTATTTCCGCGGCGACGACAAGCCCAACAGACACGCGCTTCACGATACGGGTTTGGCCGCCGAAACCCTCGTGCTCCAAGCGGTCGCGTTGGGAGTGGTCGCCCACCAGATGGCCGGGTTCGACGTCGACAAGGCCCGCGCGAACTGCGCCATTTCCCCGGGATTCGAGCCGGTCGCGATGATCGCCCTCGGCTATCCCGGTGATCCGCCCGTCCTTCCCGACTATCTCCGCGAGCGCGAACTGAGCCCCGGGAACGCTATCCGACCGAGACATTGCTCTTCTCCTCGCAATGGGGCCGTCGCCCGATGCTGCTCGGCGGGTCGTGAACCCGCTCGGCGCCATGTCATGTATGGTGGGGCTCTTTCGACACCGCCGCACCTGTTAGGATGTGGAGAAGCGATGGAAGCCGTACCGGACTGCCGCTGCCTGGTATTCGGCGGGACACTGACCGGCTCACATGCCTGCCGATGATGGTGAGCATCATTTAAATCCGGGATCAGGGAAATGGCAAACCGATACAAGAGGCTGGACAGCAATGTGGCCGGGAACTTTTACGTGGATCGCACCTGCATCAACTGCGACGCCTGCCGGCAACTGGCGCCGGAGACTTTCGAAGAGGTGGGTGATTACTCCGCCGTGGTGAGACAGCCGGCCGGGACGGAACAGGAGTACCGAGCCTACCAGGCTCTCCTCGCCTGTCCCGTCGGCTCCATCGGCACCGAGCAGGGCGACCGGGATCTGCTGCAGCGCGCCAGGGCCGGCTTTCCGCTCCCGCTCGAGGACGGCGTCTTTTACTGCGGCTTCAACAGCGACAAGTCGTTTGGGGCCAATAGTTTCTTCATCAGGCATCCGTTGGGAAACTGGCTGGTGGATTCGCCCCGCTACATCAAGCACCTCGTGGATGCTTTCGATGGGATGGGCGGTATCAGCTTCATCTTCCTCACCCACGAGGACGACGTGGCGGACGCCGGCCGGTATGCACGGCGATTCGGCGCCAAGCGCATCATTCACAGAGGCGACGCCGAAGCGGTTCCCGATGCCGAATGGATCATCGACGGTGAGGACACGCAAGAGCTTTGTTCCGGTTTTCTCGTCGTGCCGGTCCCGGGCCATACCGCCGGCTCACAGGCCTTGTTGTACAAGGAGCGCTATCTGTTTACCGGCGACCACCTCTGGTGGAACCCGCTGTCTGAAGAGTTGGAATCTCCGCGCGAGCTGGTCCGGGATCACGAGGACCTGATCCGTTCGCTCGAGAAGCTGCTCGACCATCCGTTCAGTTGGGTGCTGGCCGGACATGGAGACCGTGTCCGTCTGAGCCCCGACGCCGTCCGGGCAAAGCTGCGCAGTCTTGTCGCGTCCAGGCAAGCGCCCCGCTCTCGCTGCTGACGCGCTCATTCGGCAACCGCGAAACGTCCGACCATCATAATATAATGCAACCAGGAGGGTCTCATGAATGACAAACCGATCCTTGCAGTCGTCGGGGCGACCGGGGCCCAAGGCGGAGGCCTCGTACGGGCGATTGTCCGCGATGCGGGCGGCGAGTTTGCCGCGCGTGCGCTGACGAGGAATGTCGATTCGGACAAGGCCCGGGCATTGAAGGATCTCGGCGTTCACGTCCAATCGGCCAATCTCGATGACCTCGAGAGCATGAAACGGGCATTCGCCGGGGCGTATGGCGCCTTCTGCCTCACGAATTTCTGGGAGCACTTCTCTCCCGAAAAGGAATATGAGCAGGCGCGAATCATGGCCGAGGCGGCGAAGCAGGCCGGCCTCCGACATGTCATCTGGTCCACGCTGGAAGATACCAGGAAATGGGTGCCGCTCTCGGATGCCCGCATGCCGACCCTGATGGGCCAGTACAAGGTGCCGCACTTCGACGCGAAGGGCGAAGCGGATCAGGAATTTACCAGCCGCGGCGTCCCGACGACGTTCCTCCTCACCTCTTTCTATTGGGAAAACTTCATCTACTTCGGCATGGGGCCCAAGAAAAGCCAAGATGGGACGTTCGCCCTCACCATGCCCATGGGTGACAAGAAGCTGCCCGGCATTGCGGCTGAAGACATCGGGAAGTGCGCGCTCGCGATCTTCAAGAAAGGGAGCGAGCATATCGGCAAGACGGTCGGGATCGCGGGCGAGCATCTCAGCGGCCACGAAATGGCGGCGGCGATGACAAAGGCCCTCGGTCAGACGATCCGGTACCAGGACGTCTCCCCGGACACATACCGAAGTTTCGGATTTCCGGGGGCCGACGATATCGGCAACATGTTCCAGTTCAAACGCGACTTCAATGAGGCCTTCTGCGGCGCAAGGAACGTCGCCTTCACGCGGAGCCTGAATCCTTCCCTGCAAACGTTCGAGACCTGGCTCGGTCGGAATAAAGACCGAATACCTCTGTCCTAGCGAAACAGATGAGAGAGACGTCGGAGGCCGGAACAGCGAGCCTTTGGTCGGCGATCGAGAGAGCCGTTGCCTGGATCGACCGCACGATCCTCTCCCTGGGCCGCGAGATGCGCCTCTCCTACCTGCCGCCGTTGATGGTCTATCTCGCGTCCGGGATTTCGGGCCTGACCGGGATTGTCGGCACGTTCTTCGTCAAGGACTACCTCGGCCTGTCGGCGGCATTTCTGGCCGCACTCGGCTTTTGGGCCGGGATCCCGTGGGCCTTGAAGATGCCGATCGGACACCTCGTCGATTTGCTGTGGCGCTGGAAAAGTGCGCTGGTGTATCTCGGCGCGGCGCTCATCGCCGGGAGCCTCCTGATCATGGTGGGACTAATCGGGAACCGGGAGGCGATGACGGCCTTCCTGCCGGCCGAAGTCTGGTACGTTCTCAGCGTGCTGTTGGCGCCGGTCGGCTATGTGGTGCAGGACACCGTCGCGGACGCCATGACCGTGGAAGCCGTACCTCGCGTCGATGACCGGGGACAGCCGATC
>DASTSI010000257.1:0-19039 GCA_035760745.1 Nitrospira sp.
GCCCCGCTTGCGGAATTCCGTTGCGATTTCATAGGCTCGCGGCGCGTAGCAGGTCATGATCGAGAGCCCCACCATGTCGCAGGGATCATCGAAATCGATATCTTCGACCGCCTCGTCCACCAGGTCCACGTCCCAATGTTCCGGCGTGTAGGCCGCGATCGTCGGCAGGCTGAGCTTGGGGAACCACACCGCCCGCCGCTCGGAGGCCGTCAGACGGTAGCGGCTGTTTCGGGGATAAGGATCCACCAGCAGCAATCGCCGTCTCTTGGCCGGCCGTACTGGCTGGCCTTGTCGCATTGGCTGAATCAATTGCATGAGTCCCTCCTGCCCCTCATGTCCGTTCATCTACCGAGTGCCCACGGGTCTCAGCGGGGGCAGATTCACATCCTGTCCCTGCATCGAGGCGTCGGGCCCAACCTTCTCCTCGCCCGCATCGGCTTCCCGCTGCTGCGCTTCCCGCTCTCGCTGCTTCTGCTGTTCGATCGTCAAGGCGACTCCCACGTTTTCGGGAGGAATCGGCGGTCCCACGACCCCGCAGGAGACCGGAAGCCACGCGACCGCGACGACGGGGACCCATCGTCTCAACATAAAGTCCGTTCCAGTTCCTTGATGCGTTGCTCGACGCGTCCTCGAGCCGTGCCGCCGATCTGTCCCTTCCGGTCGATGGCGGCCGCAACGGTCAGCCGCGTGAAGATGTCCTGTTCAATGCGATCGGAAAACGTGCGGAGTTGAGCGAGCGTGAAATCCGTCACCTCCCGCCGGGCCTCGACCGCCTCGCGGACGATACGGCCCGTGATGCCGTGCGCTTCCCGGAACGGTATTCCCTTCTCGACGAGATAATCCGCAATCTCGGTGGCCAGTAGTCCGCCGCTTGCGAGTGCCCGCTTCATCGCTTCACGGTTGAATTTGACCCGGCGCATGAGCTCCGTCAGCACGCGACCCGACGCCATGACCGTGTCGAGCGCGTCGAAGAGAGCGGGCTTGTCTTCCTGGAGATCCCTATTATAACTCAGCGGCAGCGCCTTTAGCGTCGTTAAGAGATTGATGAGATGGCCGTAGACGCGACCCGTCTTCCCGCGCACCAACTCCGGCACGTCGGGATTCTTCTTCTGCGGCATCATGCTGCTGCCCGTGCAGAACGCGTCCGGCAGGTCGACGAACTGAAACTCCTGCGACGCCCACACGACGAGTTCCTCGCTGAGCCGTGACAGATGCATCATGGCGATCGAGAGTGCCGATGCGGTTTCGATCATGAAGTCCCGGTCCGAGACGGCATCCAGACTGTTCGCCGTCACCGAGGGGAAATCCAAGAGTTCAGCCGTGTAGCGGCGATCGACCGGGTAATTGGTCCCGGCCAGGGCACCGGAGCCCAAGGGCATCACATTGAGCCGCTGTCTGGCGTCCTTGATCCGTCCCTTGTCCCGCTCCAGCATCTCGACGTAGGCCAGCAGATGATGCGCCACCAACACCGGCTGAGCCCGCTGCAAATGCGTGTAGCCTGGCATCGCGACGGTCAGATTGGCTTTGGCCTTCGCGACCAATACCGCCTGAAATTCCGTCAACTGGCCCACGAGCCGGCTCAAGTGGTCACGCAGATACAGCCGGATGTCCAAGGACACTTGATCGTTCCTGCTCCGGCCGGTGTGAAGTTTCCCACCGACGGACCCGACCAGCTCCGTCAACCGCCGTTCGATGGCCATATGGATGTCCTCATCCGCCGGGACAAATCGAAACCGGCCTCGATCCAATTCCGTTTTGACGGCGTCCAGTCCCTTGAGGATCAGTTTGCTCTCCGTCGGCGTCAGGACCTTGGCCTTTTCCAACGTCCGGCAGTGTGCGATGCTGCCCGCAATGTCGTACGCATACAGCCTTCGATCCACGCCGATCGAGACGGTGAACGCCTCCACCAGCCGGTTCGTTCGTTCTCGAAATCTTCCGCCCCAAGGCTTTCCTGCGACGGACGAGGACCCCTTGCGGCCTTTCCCGGCCATCAGGCAGAGGCCCTCTTGCGCTGCGCGCGGATCTTCAAGCGTAGGCCATTCAAGCGGATGAACCCTGCCGCATCCTTCTGGTCGTACACCTCGTCTTCCTCGAAGGTCGCAATGTCGAGGCGGTACAGCGAGTTCTTCGATTTTCGGCCGGCCAGCGTGCAGGCGCCCTTGTAGAGTTTGACCCGCGTCGTCCCCGTGACGTCCTTCTGCGCCTCATCGAGCGCCGCCTGGATCATCTCGCGTTCGGGACTGAACCAATACCCGTTATAGATCAATTCGGCGTACCGGGGAACAAGGCTATCCCTGAGGTGCAGGACCTCGCGGTCCATGGTCAAGGACTCCAGTCCTCGGTGGGCCACGTGAAGAATCGTGCCCCCGGGCGTTTCGTAGACGCCCCGTGATTTCATCCCCACGTATCGGTTCTCCACAAGATCGACCCGGCCGATTCCGTGCGCTCCGCCCAGCTTGTTCAGATGCGCCAGCAGCGTCGCCGGGCTCATTTTCCTGCCGTTGACGGCCACCGGATTGCCCGCCTCATAGTCGATCTCAATCTCAACCGGTTTGTCCGGCGCCCGCTCCGGCGACACGGTCATCTGGAAGATGTCTTCCGGCGGTGACTCCCACGGATCTTCAAGGATGCCGCCTTCGTAGCTGATATGGAACAAGTTCAAATCCATGCTGTAGGGCTTGGACTTCGTGGCCGTGACGGGAATTCCATGTCGTTCGGCGTACTCGATCAATTCTCTGCGCGACCGCATCGCCCATTCCCGCCATGGGGCGATCACTTTGAGCTTCGGTGCCACGGCCGTATAGGTCAGCTCGAACCGGACCTGGTCGTTGCCTTTGCCGGTCGCCCCGTGCGAAACCGCGTCGGCGCCTTCTTTGATGGCGATTTCCGCCTGCCGGCGTGCAATCAAGGGCCTGGCGATCGACGTACCCAATAGGTACGCACCTTCGTACAAGGCATTGCCGCGCAGCATGGGGAACACATAGTCCCGGACGAAGGTCTCGCGCAAATCTTCGATGTAGACCTTTTTCACACCGAGTGCCTGAGCCTTGGCTTTGATGGCCTTGAGATCTTCCCCTTGCCCCAGATCGGCGCAAAAGGCGATGACTTCGGCGTCATAGGTCTCCTGCAGCCATTTCAAGATGACGGAGGTATCGAGGCCGCCTGAGTAGGCCAACACGACTTTCTTGATCGCCCTCATGATCTCGTCTTCGTCCTCCTGCCCAAGAGCTTCGTTAAGATGGCCTTCTGCATATGCAGGCGGTTCTCCGCCTGATCGATCACGACCGACTGCGGACCATCCAGGACTTCCGCGGTGATCTCCTCGCCCCGGTGCGCCGGAAGGCAATGCATGACGATGGCGTCGGGCTTGGCCCGGCTCACGAGCCGGCTGTTGACCTGATACGGGGCGAGCACCTTGAGGCGCCTTGCCTGCTCGCGCTCGCGCCCCATGCTGATCCACACATCGGCATAAATGACGTCGGCCTCCTTCACCGCGACGTTCGGATCGTGCCCCAACTCGATGACCGACCCGGTCTTAGCCGCCTCGATTCTGGCGACGTCCACCACATGCTGATCCGGTTGGTATCCCGAGGGGCAGCCCAATGCGATCGTCATTCCCATCTTCGCCGCGACTTCGATCAGGGAATTCGCCACGTTATTGCCGTCGCCGACGTACGCGACCTTGATCCGCTTCAACCGCCCCTTTTTTTCGCGAATGGTCAGCAGATCGGACAAGGCTTGGCACGGATGACTGAGATCCGTCAGACCATTGATCACGGGCATCGTGGCTTCCGCCGCCCATTCCTCCACCGTCGCATGGTCATAGGTCCGAACGACGATCCCATCGAGATAGCGCGAGAGGACCCGCGCCGTGTCGGCCACGCTTTCGCCGCGCGACAGCTGGATGTCCGCCATGGGCAGGACGAGTGCATGACCGCCCAATTGATTCATGCCGGCCTCGAACGAAACTCTCGTCCTTGTGGACGGTTTTTGGAATAAGAGGCCCAGGGTTTTGCCCTGGAGCAGCGGGTGCGGGATCCCGCGTCGCTGCTTGTCTTTTAACCGGGCGGCGAGGGTGAGCAGGTCTTCGATTTCGGCTCGCGGGATGGCGGCGACATCCAACAGATCCTTGCCCAGTCCGTTATTGCGGCGCTTCTTCATCGGTTGGGGCATCTTAATGAACGGGGGATTCCAAAAGCTGCTTGTTGAAAATCTGTGACAGCACCTCGATCAGGCGGTCGACTTCCGACGGCGAAATGATCAGCGGCGGGGCGAACCGAAGCACGCGCTCGCTGGTCGCATTGACCAAGATGCCGCGCTTCAGACACTCCCCGACGACGGTTCGCGCGTCCATCTCGAGTTCCATACCCAGCAGCAGTCCCATGCCGCGCACGTCCCGCACCACGTGATGGCGGTCCTTGCACTCCGACAGGCCTTTGCTGAGATACTCACCCATCTGCTTGGCTTGTTCCAACAGCCGGCCTTCGAGAAGCAGATGAACCACGGCGAGCGACGCGGCGCACGCGAGCGGATTGCCGCCGAAGGTCGACGCATGCGACCCCGGCCCGAACGCCTGGGCGATGGAATCTTTGGCGAGACAGGCCCCGACCGGGACACCGCCGCCCAAGCCTTTTGCGAGTGTCATGACGTCCGGTTCCACCCCGAGTTGTTCGTAGGCAAACAACGTCCCCGTTCGCCCCATGCCGGTCTGTACTTCGTCGAAGATCAGGAGCACGTCCCGGTTGGTGCAGAGATCGCGAACCCGTTTCAGATATTCCCGATCGGCGACGTGCACGCCGCCCTCGCCCTGGATCGGCTCCAGCATGACGGCCGCCGTGTGGTCCGTGACCGCCGCTTCCAGTTCCGCGAAATTGTTGAACGCCACGTACCTGAAGCCCGGCAGGAGCGGCTCGTATCCCTTCTGCACTTTCTCCTGGCCGGTCGCCGTCAGGGTCGCCATCGTCCGGCCATGGAACGACTGCTTCATCGTGATGATCTCATGCCGTGCCGTGCCGTACTTCCCAGCGGAATACCGGCGCGCCAGCTTGATTGCCGCTTCGTTGGCTTCCGCCCCGCTGTTGCAAAAGAACACCTTGTCCGCGAAGGAATGATCGACGAGCGCTTCCGCCAGCCGGACCTGCGGCTCGGTGTAATACAGATTTGAGGCATGGATCAATTGCGCGGCTTGGCGCTGAATCGCGGCCACCACATCCGGGTGGCAGTGGCCCAGAATGTTGACGGCAACCCCGCCCACAAAATCCGTGTACTGCCGTCCCTCGAGGTCGAAAACCTTGGTTCCTCGTCCTCGCACCACCGAGATCGGCTGTCTCGTATAGGTGCCCATCAGGAACTGTTCCGCGCTGTTCTTCAGCTCTTCCGTCGGCATGACGTCATATCCCCTTGTAAAGAAAGGGAAGCTAGCATAGCTCCCGAGTGAAAGCAATAAGCCGAACTCGAAGCTGAGTCGCCATGCGCGGGTTCGCTCCGGTTTCGCACCCAAATTGGCGTCCCCCACCATCCGTCTTCTTCAAGTATGTTAAGCTGCCGCGGCGATGAGACGTTGCCCACAGTGCGGTCAGCAAAATGAAGACGTCGCCCGGTACTGCCACCAATGCGGGACGAATCTGACAGGCGGAGCGCCACCACAGAGCGCGCCCTCAGGCGATCTGCCCGACACAGAACTCTGGCGGGAATTCATCGGCCCGAACGCGGATCGTTACCTGGAGCAATTCAGGAAATTCGGCTCGGAACAGGCGCCGAAGTTCGCGCTGACTTGGAATTGGCCGGCCTTTCTTTTTGTGTCATTTCTCTGGTTCCTCTATCGCAAGATGTATTTGTACGCGTTGGTCTATGCGATCGGGCCCATGATTTCCACGTATTTGACGGGTGATATTACTGTCGGCATCGTCTGGAGCATCATGGCAGGCGCCACAGGCAATTATGTCTACTACTGGCACTGCCGGGAACAGATCAAAGAGATCAGCCGCAAGGCCGGAGGCGATCCGGCCAGACGTGGCATCGCGGTGAAGGAGGCGGGAGGCGTGCAGGCCTACGTCATCTGGGTCGGCGTGGCATTCTATGTGCTGTTCATCATGATGATGGTGAAGGTCGCCCAGGAAGGCCTGCTGGATGAGGAACGCCTGCCGACGAAACCCGCAAAGCCCGCCTCCTCGATATCGGCATAGGGCCGAGCCGAGGATCGGCTCTCCGCCGCCCGCTCACGCGGAACGGTCGTCAGGATTCACGAATTCGTGACCGCTGCCAGGCGACCCACTCGCGGAACCACGCAAAGTCCTGCTCATACGCAGCGCCTCCCGAGTCAGCACCCTCCTGTCTTTGCTCCACATGGGTATAGGTACGGGGCCAGTTTTTTTGCCACCACGACTTCAATTCATCTGCACCGTACGCCTGTCCATTCTGGTTCAAAATACCCGCGGCGGTACAGAGCCCAGCCACGAGCGGCCAGTACCGGTCCTTTCCCAGCCCAAGGCTCCGGCAGTGTTCCCGCAAGAGAAACACCACCCACAACTCGGCGCTGTGCTTCTTGTTGTGTTTGAAGGGCTGCGTTTGGCGAAGCGGTACGGGGTCGAAGACTTTGACGATTGAGGTGTAGTCCGGACCGCCGTACGTTCCCGCCGCCTCGGCAATGCCTTCGATGATCTTGCCCAGTTCAAGCTCCACCATCGGCGCCGACGCCGCGCTTCTCGCCGGGGAAGATTCAGCGAGCGGGGTTGGGGTCATGAGCAATTCGATCAGCGGCTTCAGTTCCCGCAGGCGGGAGGCGGCCGCCTTCAAGATTTGCTCGGATTCCAGCCAATAGTCGGGATCGCTCTTGGTCGCACGTTCACGGCCGGGCGGAGGCAGCACGGTGGGGACCCAATACCGCATCAGCACGAACAAAATATAGTCGGGATGCCCTCCGAGCTGCGCAATCCGAGGCAGATGCCCGCTGGTCCGCGCGGCGGTGAGGAAGGAGCGCGCACGATCGCCGACGTTGAGCCGGTCGGCGAGCCCCATCCACCAGGCTTCAAATGACGTCCAATCACTGTCTGGGCCGACAGGTGTGGTCATGGAGGAAGGCCGACCGTCAAACGTGCGGCATCGTACGCGGGAGCCCGGAGCGAAAGCAATGGCAGAGGCCCGTTCTCGTTCTGGGGCCCCGCCATTGCCGTCCTATTTTCCCCTTTGACTTACGAATTCGTTCCAGTATTCTTGAGCAGCTTCTGACCAATCCGAGGAGGATCCATGGGTCGTTTGGTGTTGTTACGCCACGGAGAATCGCAATGGAACCTGGAAAACCGCTTCACCGGATGGGTCGACGTGCCGCTGTCGCCGCGGGGCGTTCAAGAGGCACGCGACGCGGGCGAGAAGCTCAGAGGATTTAAATTCGATCGTGCCTTCACGTCCGTCCTGACGAGGGCGAACGAAACACTCAGACTGGTGCTCGAGACGATCGGTCAAACGAATATTCCTGTCGAGCGAGACAAGGCGTTGAATGAGCGGATGTACGGGGAGCTCCAGGGCCTGAACAAAGCGGAGACGGCCCAAAAGTACGGAGAAGATCAGGTGAAAATTTGGCGCCGAAGCTACGACGTGCGCCCCCCGGGAGGAGAAAGTCTCAAAGACACGGCGGAGCGGGTGCTGCCGTACTATGAGGCGAACATCAAACCGTACGTCACGAAGTGTGAGACCATTCTGATCGCCGCGCACGGCAACAGTCTCCGGGCACTCGTGATGGAGTTGGAGCACCTGTCGAAGGAACAGGTTCTGGAGCTGAACATTCCGACCGGCGCTCCGCTATTGTATGAATTCAACGACGAAGGCAAGGTGGTGAACCATCGGTATCTCTAGCCGCTATTCCAGCTCTCCCAGAACGTGTCCGTACGTCTCCACCGGGACAAAGTCGATGAGCAGCGTCAAGACGTTGCGCCGTGCGTCCTCGGTGATCACTCCTTGCTCCTCCAGTTCCATGCCGGCTTCCGCGTTCAACTGAAGCGGGCTCGCCCCATCCTGCGCCAGCCGGTCGTAGCGCCGTTTTCGTTCATTCCACTCAGCGAGAAACGACGCCCAATCGACAGCGCCTCCCTCTCCGGCCGCCCAACGGGATTCCGCCGCACGGAAGACCAGTTCCTTGACGAGGCTGCGATATTGGGCCGGGATCTGCGCGTCGATCGCAGTGCAGATCCAGAAGAGATTCAGCGATACCACTTCGCGGACGATTGCCCCTGCGGCTTCCGGGGTGGCTTCAATGCCGTACTCTTCCACCTGCGCAACGGAAAGCCCCGTCGGTAGCGCGGCGACCAAGGCATCGGCGGCCTCCTTCGGCGTCACGCCGGCTCGTCCTTCCTCGGAAGATCAGGAGCGTTGCAAGAGACATCCCGTCGAGGCGTGATGCCCTCACGCGCGTTGTCGCCGCTGACTCTCCGCGTCCGCATGCGCCGCAGCCGTATGGTCCTCACCCGTTCGATCATTCTGGCCGCCGCATAGCGTGGTTCAACTCGTCGCCGTTGCGCCTTGACGTACCGAGGAGCCCGCCGCAAACTCCGCACGACGGTGGATGCGCCTCGCGGCAAGCTCACGCGGTCTTCGCGGGCCGCCATCTCAACCCGATCGTGAGAAGCTCCTGCAAGAGATCTTTGTATGGATACCCCGACTTTTCGGCGGAGTCCGCGAAGTCTTCGTCCTCTGCGATCTGAGGATTGGGATTGGCTTCGAGGACATACAGCTGTCCGCTTTCGTCCATGCGCAGGTCGATGCGGGCATATCCGCTCAAGCCGAGCGCGCGGTAGACACGCTTGGCGAGATGTTGGATTTCCTGGGCTTTCCCCTCGGCAAGCTGCTTTGCTTCTCGGGAAGTGATGCCGTATTTTTCCTGGTACTTGCGGCTCCACTTGACCCGCTCGGTGGCGATCCGGCGGGCGTCATCGGGAAGCTTGTCCATGACGAGTTCCCACACGGGCAACACGTGGAGATGCCCGTTTCCCATGACTCCGACATACAGTTCCCGGCCCTCGATGTAGCGCTCGATCAAGGCCGCGGTTCCGACGCTCTGATGAATGAATGCGACGCGTTCTTTCAGTTTGTCGTCGTCCTGGACGATCGAGGCTTGCGAAATCCCGAGGGAGGCCTCCTCCGTCGCCGACTTTACGATCAGCGGATAGGGCAGCCAACTAGGCCGCTTGGCCGTTCGGCCCTGGGGAACCATGATGAAATCCGGAAACGGGATGCGGTGAAAGGAAAAAATCTTTTTCGAGAGGACTTTGTCGCGCGCGAGCATGAGCCCTCTGGGGTTGCACCCGGTGTACGGGACGTGCAGCAATTCGAGGTACGAGACGACGTTCTGGTCGTAGACCGCGACACCGTCGAATTCTTCGAGGAGATTGAAGGCGATGTGTGGTTTCCATTCCTCGATCGCGGTCCTGATGACGCCGAGATCGCTTTTGACCCCGAGCGGCAGGACCTCGTGGCCGAGCTTTCGCAGTGTGCTCACGACGTCGAACTCCGTCTTCCATTCGACCTGCTTGAGGTCGTACCCGTTCGGCTGGTCGGGCGGGACCAGGTCCTTGTGCATCAAGACTAACACCCGCAGCCGCTTCATACCGCCACCCTGTGACGCCCGCTGCGCAAATAGGTCATCGTGTGCACCGTGAGCAGGATCGTGAAGTCCAGCTTGGCCTGCTCTTCGGGAACCGGCAAACGCAATTGCAGCTCTCGACACCGCTGGATCATATCTTCCAGGACTTGGTCGATCGTGTATTGATACTCGCCGGTCCACGACGCGACCTTGCGTCGGACTTCCTTTCTGAACCGCTTCAAGAAGGCGGCCGCCGTGATCTTGTCCGCGTGGGCGGGGGCATCGGAAAAGAGCCGCTTGAGATCGGGATCGTAGAACGACGGTCGCTCCACGCCGTAATGGGCGCGCTTCCGCTCGTAGTGCTCCCGCAGGGTTTTTTTGAGCGCCGAGACCGGGTCGATCTCCTCCGTCGTCATGACTTTCGGAGCGACGCCGGCCAACTCCTTCATGAGCCCGTCCATGTACTTGAGCTTCCTCAGCACGGGCCAACCCTTGTAGCGTTCGGCCCACCCGGAATCAGGCGTCAGCCAGACGGCGAACGTCTCGGCAAAATCTTCGTCGGGATGGCTCTGGGCATACCAGACGTCGAGGTGCCGCACAAAGCTCCGGCTGTACGGGCGCGGCCGATAGTACTGCGGATAGGGCTGGGAGGACTTCCCGAAGATTTGCTGACGACTCCGGAGCCGCCGAATACGGAAGGCATTTTCAATCGCATGACCCGCCTCATGGCGCAGGATGCGCATGCACCATTCCGGCGTTCCTCCTTCCACTTCAAGCATCTGGGACAATTCGAGCTTGGCCAGCCTGGGATGGGCGAGATAAAAGGGCACCGCGATGCCGGGGACGCCGTCGGGCGTGAACCATTCGTTCGAGATCCAGAAATGCGGTCGAAATGCGAGTTGTTTTGCTGCAAGTTCAGCGTACAACTGGTCGATCTGCTTCGACAGAAATCCGCTCTCCAGCGTCACGCCGAGCCGGCACATCGGAAGGTCGAGGAGCTTGTCATCGGGCCAGGTGGACCATTCGGGCTCGGCCGAGGCGTTGTCCGATGAACCAAGCGCCTGGACGGATGATCGCTGCATAGTGAGGATGCGACACCCCCGAGAAATGCAGTACTGAGCGGAATATAGCCTGCATTGCCACCTCGCGCAACTACTCCCTAGGAATATTGGGGCGGAGAAGATCGGAGCCTCCCGGCAACCGCAGCCCGATTGACGGCCGCAAACGAGCGCTCCGCACGGATCGACAGGGTCTGACAGGACCGCGTACAATATCGCGCCATGACTCAGACCCGCCACGCTCGGCTCACGACACAACTCGATGACGCCACCGAACAACTCCAGACGCGCCTGCTCAGACAGGTGGGACAGACGATCGCAGACTACAAGCTGATCGAAAATGGCGACAAGATCATGGTGTGCCTCTCGGGCGGAAAGGACAGTTATGCGTTGCTCGATCTGCTGATGGTCCTGCGGAAAAGAGCACCCGTTCGCTTCGATCTGGTCGCGGTCAACCTCGATCAGCAGCAACCGGGATTTCCCACCGACGTGTTGCCTGACTATCTCGCCTCGATCGGCATCCCGTTCCATATTGAGCGGCGGGACACCTACTCCATCGTGAAGCGCTTGATCCCGGAGGGGCAGACGACATGCTCGCTCTGTTCCCGGCTGCGCCGCGGCCATCTCTACCGGGTGGCGAGCGAGCTGAACGCCACGAAGATCGCGCTCGGTCATCACCGGGACGACATTCTGGAAACGTTGCTCTTGAACCTGTTGTTCACCGGCAAGCTCAAGGCGATGCCGCCCAAGTTGCGCTCGAAAGACGGGCGGCACCTGGTGATCCGTCCGCTGGCCGCCGTGCGGGAATCCGACTTGGCCCGGTACGCAGCACTTCGCGCCTTCCCCATAATTCCCTGCGACCTCTGCGGATCACAGGAAGACTTGAAGCGGAAGCAGGTGAAGGAGTTTCTCCGGGACTGGGACCGGCGAGTTCCAGGCTGCAAAGACAGCATGTTCGCCGCGCTGTCCAACATCGCCCCCTCTCTCTTGCTGGACAAAAGACTGTTCGATTTTTCATCGCTCCGGACCGCCGCCGGCGCGGGCGGCGAGGGAGATGCGTGGCTGGACGAGGAGCGATCCGGTCCTCGCACGATTCCGGATTGACCGTTATGCCTGCCGATTCGCGCCCGGATCCCGGCCCCCCTCTCTGGTCGATCGGCTTTGCCGTGGCCGTGATGCTTGGCGCGCCTCTGCTGATCTACTCGATCGCCCCGGCCGGTCCCATCCGCGAAGGAGACACCATTTTCCCCGAGGGCGCGGCGAAAGTCCCACTCGCGAACCCCCTCCTGTACGAAGCAGCTCGGTTTGACGGCACCTGCCTGCTCGATCCCCAAGATCCCTTGATCGTCGTCCAGAGACCGGCAGATCGGCCCGACGGCTTGATTCTTGGAAAGGTTCAAGGGAAAACGGTCGTTGAATGGCCGTTTTGCCCGCCGCAAGCCGAGGTTCTCCTGACGCCGGGACAAATCGTGCAAAAGCCGGACGTCTGGGAAGATATTAAGACGCGAGTCGTCAGGATCTTCGGACGGTGACTCGCATGGCTACAGGTTTATCGTGTTGAGGAAAGGAGTCTGCGATGAAGCGGGGCGTTGTGCTTGTCGGCCATGGCGGTATTCCCAAGGACTGTCCGCCGGAACTGATCACCAAGCTCAAACGGCTGGAGAGCCATCGGAAAGCGGTCAACGGACCTCTCACCAATGAAGAACGCGAGCTCGACCGACGGATCCGTCATTGGCCTCGCACCGACCAGAACGACCCCTATTGCGCCGGCCTGGAAGCGGTCGCCTCGGCCTTTCGAGCGAAGTTGAACGGAACCCTTTTCGCACTGGCCTATAACGAATTCTGCGCCCCCACCTTGGAAGAATCGGTGGAGGAGATGATCCGGCGTGGAGCCACGGACATTACCGTCGTCACGACGATGTTCACCCCGGGCGGCTCGCACTCCGAAGTCGAGATCCCCGAGACACTCGAACGCCTCGCTCGCGTGCATCCCGCGGTGTCTTTCCGGTACGCCTGGCCCTACGATTTGGAATTGGTGGCGTCGTTTCTCGAGGCTCAGCTCAGGCAGGGAGAGCCGGGTGGGCAATCGTGACGCTCAGCGCGCGACCGCTTCCGACGCATTCCCATCCGCCGGTGCCGTCAGGAGCGTGGCTCCCGACTTACAGGCGCTCGGCGGGAAGCAGGGCGGAATTTCCCGAGCGACGCTCTGACTGTCCGACTTGATCTGCGCGTCCCCCTCCGCCATCACCGTTTCCGGGAGGTAGCTTGACACGGTGCTGATCAGCGGAGCCACCGAGCTTTCCGGCAGATACGACGGGATGACGGACTCCTGATTGAACGAAGGGATCAGGCCGGAGAATGCGCTGAAGGGATTGTTCCCCGGGACGGGACAGCTGTTGAAACAGACGACTCCCGGCGGCACATTGAGCAAGACCAGCGAATTGCCGGGCAATACCGTGCCAGTCAAGAATCCCGAAACGCCGCCGAACGCCGCGGTCGCCCGGATGCTCAACGTGCCGGGATTGACGTGTACTGTGATCGGCGCTCCCGCCGTGCCGACCACCCCGTTGAAGGCTTGCAAGGTCGTACTGCCGCCGGCCGTCACGTTCGTACCGGAACCCGCCGCGCTGAGCACCGATCCCCCGTTCGCGGCAACGTTCACGCCGCCCCCGGTCGTCAATGACCCGAGGGTCACGTCCGTGCCCGCCGTGTAGCTGATCGAACCGGTTCCGCTGGTCGTCGTCGCGCCTGGCGCCATCGTGATCGCGCCGCTACCGGCCGTCACGCTCACGGTATTCGAACCATTCACGACCAATCCCGCGGCCTGCGTGACCTGGTTGCCGGCGGCGAAGTTAAGGCTCCCGCCCGTGGACGCCACCGTCCCGGCAACCGTCAAGGCTGCGGCGTTCACTGAAAGATTGCCGGACACCGTCGATGCATTGAGCGTCATCGCGTTTGCATTGGTGATGGAAGCATTATTGCCATTGACGACTGTCATCGCGGTGAAGTTGTTCCCCGCATGGTTCAATGTGATGTCGTTGGCTGCGCCGGCCGCCAGCGTCGTCGAACCGGCCACACTGACGGCCCCGCTCTGCGTGACCGGACCTGCGGCCGTGACCGTAAAATTTCCGCTCAGGGTAGACGCTCCCAGGTCCAGTCCATTGGCATTGGTCAGCGCCACGTCATGCCCGCTCACGACTCCGACGCTATTGAACGCGTTGCCGGCATGGTTCAGCGTGACATCGCCGGCCCCTGCCGTGACAGTCGTCGTTCCCGCCACACTCACCGGGCCGCTCTGCGTGAGCGGGCCGCCGGTCGTGAGCGCCAGATTTCCGCTGATGGTCGAGGCGGCGAGGTTCAACGCATTGGCGTCTGTGAGGGCCACGTTGTTACCGGATAGGATGCCGACCGAGCCGAAGCTGTTGCCGGAATTCGTCAAGGTCACATTGTTCGATCCTCCTGCATCCACGGTCGTCGTGCCCGCTATAGTGAGTGAGCCGCTTTGGGTGACCGCGCCGTTGGTGGTTACCGCGAGATTCCCTGCGACGGTTGCAGAACCGAGATCCAGGGCATTGGCATCAGTCAGGGCGACGTTGTTCCCGCTCGCGATGCTGACGGTGTTGAAATCGTTCCCGCCGTTGGTCAGCGTGATGTCGTTGGCTGCGCCGGCCGCCAGCGTCGTCGTGCCGGCCACACTGACGGACCCGCTTTGAGTCAGCGCGCCATTGCTTGTAATGGAAAAGTTACCGCTGACGGTCGAGAGGCCCAGATCCAGGGCCGAGCTGTCGGTCAGCGCCACATTGCGGCCGCTCGTAATCGCCACCGTGCTGAAGTTGTTGCCCGCCTGCGTGAGCGTGATGTCGTTGGCCGCGCCGGCTGCCAGCGTCGTCGTGCCGGCCACGCTGACGACCCCGCTTTGCGTGAGCGCCCCATTGGTGACGATTCTGAGCGTGCCGGAGACGGTTGACGCCCCGAGATCCAGGGCATTGGCATCGGTCAGCGCCACGTTGCGGGCGCTCGTAATCGCCACCGTGCTGAAGTTGTTGCCCGCCTGCGTAAGCGTGATGTCGTTGGCCGCGCCGGCTGCCAGCGTCGTCGTGCCAGCCACGCTGACGGCGCCGCTCTGCGTAAACGCCCCATTCGTGACGATATTAAGGGTCCCGGAGACCGTTGAGGCGCTGAGATCCAACGCCGTGCCGTTGACGAGCGAGACATTGTTCCCACTCGTGATGCCCACTGTGCCGAACGTATTGCCCGCGTGCATGAGCGTAATGTCGCTCGCTCCCGCCGCCAAAGTCGTCGGCCCCGCGGCAGAGACCGCACCGCTCTGAGTGATCGGCCCGCTCGACGTGATCGCCAGCGTCCCCCCCGAGGTCGTCCCAACGTTGGCGCTCACCGTGCCGATCGTGACAGGGCCGGTCTCGGCCCAGGCAATATCTCCCCCGCTGAAATTCACGGTCTCGAAGCTATTGGCCGGAGTGGTGAGTGTGATGTTGCCGCGCTTGCCCGCGGTGCCGCCGAGGTCGGTCACGGTCAAGCTCTGCCCCGCGTTCACCGTCACCGGCGCGCTCTGCGTCAGGTTATAGGTGTTGGTCGTCGTCCCCGTGAAGGCGGGCGCCGCGGTCGTAACCGACACTGGGCCACCGAAGTGATTGGCCGCATTGTTCAGCGCGATGGCCTGCGGCATGATCGGTGCGCCCGCAAAGGTGGCGTTCGTCCCAGTCGTGTTAATCGTGATGGCGCCGCTGCCGGGCAACGGCAGCGCATTCAGATTCGTGTCGGCACTCAGTGTTAACGTGGACCCGCTCCCGCCGACCGACGACTGTATCCCGCCGATGCGCGTCGTGCCGAGCAGGTTCGCCGTGCCGGCGGGGCTGAACGTCGCATTGCCCGCCACCGTTAGCGTCTGGCCACCCGGCAGCGTGAGGTCTCCGGCCGCCGTACTCGCGCTCAAGTCACCCCCGACCGTCGACGTGTTGAGCGTCAAGGCGCTCCCGCTCGCCAGCGTCACCGACCCCAAGGTCCCCGCCGCCGTCGTATCGAAGCTCGCGCTCCCGGCGACGTTCAGCGCGCCAGCCTGGCTGATCAGGCCTCCGGCCGTCGCCACCAAATTCCCGCTCGCCGTCAGGGCCGGCAAGATCATCGGTGCATTGTCGAAGGTCAGCGTGAGATTCCGGAGATTCGTGAGCCCCGCCAGCGCCGGTACCGTCGCTCCTACATTAATATTCCGCAGTTGGACATCGCGGACGTTGCCTTGAGCGCCGGCGAAGGACAGGGCTCCCGAGAAATTATTTGCCTGGGTACCAAGGAGGATGTCCGTATTTGCTGCCGTCGCACTCAAGGTGGTCGTCCCGGCGACGGTCAGCGGACCGCTCTGCGTCATGGCCCCGCCGGTCGTCAAGCCCAGCGTGCCGCTCACCGTGGAGGCCCCGAGATCCAGGGCCGAACTGTCTGTCAGCGCCACGTTGCGGCCGCTCGTGATCGCCACCGTGCTGAAGTTGTTGCCCGCCTGCGTGAGCGTGATGTCGTTGGCTGCGCCGGACGCCAGCGTCGTCGTGCCGGCCACGCTGACAGCCCCGCTCTGCGTGATCGCCCCATTCGTGACGATATTGAGGGTCCCGGAGACCGTTGACGCCCCCAGATCCAGGGCCGTGCTATCGGTCATTGCGACATTGTTGCCGCTCGTCACACCGACCGTGTTGAAATTATTTCCGGCGTTGGTCAGCGTAATGTCATTGCCGGCGCCGACCGCCAGCGTGGTGATTCCAGCTACCGTGACGGCAGCACTTTGCGTAATGGGTCCGCTCGTGGTCAAGCTCAAATTGCCGGTGATGTTCGAGGCGCCGAGCACGAGAGAGTTGGCGTCTGTGTATTGCACGTTTCCCGCCGTTGCGGCGGCGAGGGTCGCCACGTCGTTGGAGACGTTCGCGAGTGTATAGGGCCCACTGCCCATGAGATTCAGGGTCGAGGCGAGGATACGTTGCGTCTGCGTGACTCCTCCGCCGGCTTGCAGAGTAATCGTGCCGGCACTGGCCGTCAGGCCCGCGACGGCCGGGTGGAAGCCGTCCGCCGTCGCGGCGGCTGAGCCGATCGTGAAGCCGTTCGTATCGGCAAAGGAGATATTGCCCGCCGTGGTCTGTCCGGCGAGCATCGTCACGTTATTGGCCGGTTGTGTCAAGGAGATGCCGGTCGCCGCAGACAATGCGGCCGTATCCGCCGTCACCGATCCAGCGGTCTGGGTGAGGGCTCCTGATGTGGTGAGACGCAGGGTGCCGGTGCCGAGCGCGACGTTACTTCCTAGGCTGATTCCCCCGGATCCGCTCAATACACCGAGATCGCGGCTGGCGCTGATGTAGGGAGCGTTCTCGAAGGTGACGGAGCCCGTGCCCCCGTTGACGAAGTTCATCGCCGCAGGTGCAGCCGCCACACCGGTGACAAAAATGTTCCCTGTATGGGTCGGCCGACCGATGGTGAAACTGCCTGCCGTCACAGCGCCGAAGTTCGAGCCATAATAGACGTTCGTGACCCGTGGCGTGTTCACATCGCCGAACTCAATCGTGTCGGTCAGTGTGTTGGGCGCGAGTGAAAAGGCGCCGGCCCCGGCGTTGATAGAGGCGCCATTGGGATTCAGCGTATTGGTGAAGAAACTGATCGAACCGTTGCCCGTCGTGGCAATCGTCGTACCGCCGGTGAGGTCGATGGTCTGCGCATCCACCGTGATGCCGGCTCCGGCAGCGGTATTCGTTGTGTTGCCGCCAAGTGTGATCGCTCCGCCAGTCGAGGTCAGCGTCGTCGCCTGATTCATCGTGACGGTGTCGTTATAGGTCTGATTCCCCGATGTGGTGACCGATCCGCCGTTGACCGCCGTTGTGCCACCGGCGTTGGTCGTGAGGCTGGCCAATGGAGTGACAGTCCCGACCGCACCACCGAACGTCGTGGTGTTCGTGCTGTTCGCCGTGAGATTGAACGGCCCGTTGACCGTACTGCCGGCGGTGATGGCGCCCGTTCCACCATTCAGAATGACATTGGCGCCGAGCGTCACTGGGCTATTGAGCGTGATCGCGCTGTTTGTCGTCGTGAGATTCCCGTTCAGCGTCGTGGTACCGGTGTAGGTTTGCGTGCCGACCGTCGTCACGGGACCGATGCTGAGCGAGCCGACGGTTGCGGCGAAAGAAGCGAGCGGCGTGACGCCGCCGATGGCGCTCAGGAAATTGATGTTTCCCGCTCCTGAAACCGCAAGCTGGGATCCGCCGTTGACCGTACCTCCGAGAGTCATCATCGTGCCGCCTGCAACCGTCATCGCGCTGTTTGCTGTCAACGTGACCGGCCCTGCAAACGTGTTGTTGCCCGAGACATTCCCAAGCGTGCCTCCGCTGAGCGTGAGCGACTCCGGCGTGGCGTAGTTGATCCCGCCGGAGAATCCGAGCGCCGCCCCGGCCGCGACAGTCGTCCCGGCTGCTGCCGTGCCGAGCGCATTATTCACTGCCGCGACCAATGTGCCGCCGCTGATTGTCGTGGCGCCGGTATAGGTGTTCGCCCCCGAAAGCGTCAAGGTCCCGGTCCCTTGTTTGGTCAACCCGCCGGTGCCGCTGATCACGCCCGAGAAGGTCGTGTTCGTCGCATCCCCGGTCGTCAGCGTGCCGGCGCCCAGCGTGACATTGCCCGCCCCGTTCAGCGAGCCGATCGTTTCGGCAAAGCCGTTGAGGTTGAACGTCGCACCCCCGGCCACCGTCACCCCACTGACGTCGGCAATCCGATTGGCCGCACCCAGTCTCAGCGTCCCGGCGTTGATGCTCGTCGGCCCGGTATAAGTATTGGCCCCGGACAGCGTCAGCGTCCCCGTCCCCATCTTCGTCAGCCCCCCGCTCCCGCTGAGGACCCCCGAGTAGGTCGTCGTGCCGTTGTTCCCGCCGGTCGTGAGCGTCCCCGCGCCTAACGTGACGTTGCCGCCCGTGGCCCCGCCGCCCGCCAGCGAGCCGATCGTTTCGTCGGTGCCGTTGAGGTCCAGCGTCGCCCCAGCCACGTTGGCGAGTGTCACGGCCGACGTATCGGCGATCGCCGACCCGCCCGCGACCTGCAACGTCCCCGCATTGACCGTCGTGGCTCCCGTATAGGTATTGGCGCCGGAGAGGGTGAAGATCCCGCTGCCCTGCTTGGTCACCCCCCCCCTGCCGCTGATCACGCCCGAGAAGGTCGTGGAGGCATTGTTGCCGCCCGTCGTTAAGGTCCCCGTCCCCAGCGTCACGGTGCCTGCACCGCTCAAAGACCCGATCGTCTCTGCAAAATTGTTCAAGTCGAAGGTCGCCCCGGCATTCACCGTCACGGCATTCGTATCGGCGATCCGGTTCGCCGCGCCGAGCTGTAACGTGCCCGCGTTGATGTTCGTCGGCCCGGTATAGGTGTTCGC
>DASTSI010000258.1:0-8524 GCA_035760745.1 Nitrospira sp.
GGTCCGGAGTCTATCTTCGCTATGGGGTCACGGAAAAATGGGAGGCCGACGTCGAAATACCGGTGTTCTACCGGTACAGCGGATTTATGGGAGGGATGATTACGGCGGTCGAGCGCGCCACCACAGGGGTTTCTCCGGCCCGCAAGGCCTTGCACGACACGAACTACGTGTTCAACGTCACACGAGGGGACCGCGTCGTTGCAGCGGGAGCCAACGGCGCCGTCGGTTTAGGGGACACGTCGCTGTTCACGAAATACCAGGTGCTGCAAGAAACCAAGCTTCAGCCGGCTCTTTCATTCCGGGCTGTGCTCAAGATTCCCACCGGCGATGAACAGCAGTTCTTCGGCAGCGGCAGCCCGGACTTCGGGTTCGGCTTGGCGGCCGAGAAGACCGTAGCCGGACGGTGGATCTTCTACACGAACCTCAACGGGGTGTTTCCCACAGGCCACGTCGCCGGCATGCCGCTTCAGCCGACCCTCTCCGGCCTGGTGGCTGCGGAATACCTCTGGTCGGAAAATCTGTCCTTCACCGCTCAGTTCGAATACTACTCGTCGCCTTTTCACGGAACCGGAACCCGGGTGCTGGACAAGGGAGTCACCGAGACAACGGCTGGCTTCAGCTATCGCGTCACCCGTCATTGGTTGTGGCAAGTCTACGGCGTGGAAAACGTCGACTTCATCACCGGAAGCGCGGCGGACTTCACACTGTCGACCGTTTTTACCTATCGATTCAATCCTTGACGCCTGCTAACTGCTTGACAGTAGAGGGATTCTATGTGAGACTACCACTCGCCCGTATGCGACTCAGCCGACTGCTTCGCCGTTGCCCGTCTCACTCAGCCCGTACGCGCTAGGGCACGATCTCACGAAAAGGAGCATCCTCTATGTCGATCTTGAAGACCATTCAGAGCCCAGCTGATCTGAAGCGGCTGCCCACTTCCAAGTTGCCGGCTCTCTCTCAGGAGATCCGGGAGCAGATCATCGGGGTCGTTTCCAACGTGGGAGGGCATCTGGCCTCCAATCTCGGCGTTGTGGAACTCACGGTCGCGCTCCATTACCTCCTGAACACCCCCAAAGATAAGATCGTCTGGGACACGAGCAACCAGGCCTATGCGCACAAGTTGTTGACCGGCAGGAGAGAACAGTTTCATACGCTTCGTCAGTATGGAGGGTTGAGCGGTTTCTGCAAACGCGAAGAGAGCGAGTACGACACGTTTAACGCCGGCCATGCCGGAACGGGGGTGTCGGCGGCGTACGGGATGGTCGAAGCCAGGGAGCAACTCGGACAGAAGCATAAGGTCGTCTGCGTCGTCGGAGACGGCGCGATGACCGCGGGTATGACGTTGGAAGGCCTCCACCACGCGGGAGGCCTCGGCAAAGATTTTCTGGTCATTCTCAACGACAACCAGATGTCGATTTCGAAAAACGTCGGGGCTATCTCCTCCTATTTGAACCGCACCTTCACCGGTGAGTTCTACACCAAAATGCGAGAAGAGACGGGGCAGCTCCTGGGCAAAATCCCGCACATTGGCCAAGACATGAAAAAATTGGCCCTTCGAGCCGAAGAGCTGGCTAAAGGCGCGATCCTGCCGGGTCTCCTGTTTGAAGAGCTTGGATTCCGGTATGCGGGTCCCATCGACGGTCATAACTTCGAGCACCTGCTGCCGACGCTGGAAAATGTCCTGAAGATGCGAGGGCCGGTCCTGCTTCACGTCATTACGAGGAAGGGATTGGGCTACGAGCCGGCCATGCGAAATCCCGTGTGGTTCCATGCCTGTCCTCCGTTCATTCCTGAAACCGGCGCACCGGCGAAGAAGGCGGCGAGGGCGTCCTATACGCAAATCGCGATCGACTCGCTGGTCAAGCTGGCTCGTGAGGACAAACGGATCGTGGCCATTACGGCGGCGATGTGCGAAGGAACCGGTCTCACGGCTTTCGAAAAAGAATTTCCCGAGCGTCTGTACGACGTGGGGATCGCCGAACAGCATGCAGTCACCTTCGCCGCCGGCTTAGCGGCTCAGGGCATGCGGCCTGTCGTTGCCATGTACGCCACATTCCTTCAGAGAGCATACGACCAGGTCGTGCACGACGTCGCGACGCAGAATCTTCCCGTCACGTTCTGTATCGACCGCGGGGGATTGGTCGCCGAAGACGGGACGACGCATCATGGAGCGTTCGATTACGCATATCTCCGTCATGTGCCGAACATGGTCATCATGGCTCCGAAGGACGAAAATGAACTCCAGCATATGCTGAAGACGGCGTTGCACTACCAGGGACCGGCCTCGGTTCGCTACCCGCGCGGCGTCAGCCTGGGAGTCGAGATGGACAAGACCATGGCAGCATTGCCGATCGGGAAGGGAGAATTGTTGCGCGACGGCAGCGAGGTGGCCATCCTCGCGATCGGGGTGCCGGTGTGGCAGGCGGTCAAAGCCGCAGAGCGCTTGAATCAGGAAGGAATTTCGACGGCGGTCGTGAACGCTCGGTTTGCCAAGCCGCTGGACCATGAACTGATTGCAAACGTGGCCCGGCGGGTCCGCTATGTCTTGACCGTGGAGGAGGGGTGCAAGATGGGCGGGTTCGGCAGCGCCGTGTTGGAATGTCTCTCCGATGCCGGCGTGACCGGCGCCAAAACGAAGATTCTTGGCTTGCCCGACTGGTACATTGAACAGGGCCCCCAAGACCTTCTCCGCGAGCGGTATGGATTGACCGCCGAAGGGATCTACCAGGGCGTGAAGGACCTCATCGTCGGTTCGACGGAGTCCAAGGAAAACGTCGCGGTTTCCTCGATCGGCGATCGCCTGCCGCATGGCGATGAGCAGGGCAGCTGATCGAAAGCTGGGACGAAAGACCAACCGCTAAAACTGGATTTTGATGCACATCACCAGGCGAAAGACACGGCAAATCCGAGTCGGGAAGGTGAAGATCGGCGGCGATGCTCCCATCTCCGTGCAGTCCATGTGCTCGACTGATACGAGGGACGTCGCGGCCACGATCGATCAGATCAGGCAATTGGAATCGGTGGGCTGTGAACTCGTTCGCGTGGCGGTCCCCGATGAGGAGGCTGCCGACGCGTTGCCCAAGATCAAAGCCTCGATGAACGTTCCGCTGATCGCCGACATCCACTTCGACCATCGGTTGGCGTTGCGGGCGGCCGAGGTCGTGGATTGCGTCAGAATCAATCCCGGGAACATCGGTGCCTGGTGGAAGGTCGAGGAGGTCATCAAGGCGGTGAACGAACGGGGGATTCCCCTGCGCGTGGGGGTGAACGGCGGCTCCCTCGAGCGGCCCTTACTGGAGCGCTACGGCTGGCCTTCGCCGGAGGCCCTTGCAGAATCTGCGTTGAACGCCGTGCATGCGCTCGAGGATGTGGGCTTTACGAACATGAAGGTGTCGTTGAAAGCATCCGACGTGCATCATGCCGTCGACGCCTATTGGCTGTTTGCCCAACAGTCCAATTATCCCCTCCATATTGGGATTACCGAGGCGGGCACCGCCATGACGGGCGCGGTGAAGTCGGCGATCGGCCTCGGATTCCTCCTCTCACAGGGCATCGGCGACACGTTGCGTGTATCACTCGCCGCCGATCCGGTGGAGGAAGTCAAAGTGGGCTTCGAGATTTTGAAGTCACTCGAACTCCGTCACCGGGGCATCAATGTCATCGCCTGTCCCACGTGCGGCCGCGTGGAGATCGACGTCGTCCGCATGGCCAATGAACTCGAAAAGAAGTTGAGTCATATCAAGACACCGCTCAACGTGTCCGTGCTCGGTTGCGTGGTGAATGGAATCGGCGAGGGCAAGGAAGCGGACATCGGGATTGCGGGCGGGGAAGGGAAAGGCATCCTCTTCAAGAAGGGCAAATTGGTCCGCAAGGTGCCGATGGAAGAGCTCATGGATACCTTGATCCAGGAAGTCGAATTGTTGGCGAAGGAGAAGGAGGCCGAAGGAAACGGTGCCTCCGTGCAATCTTCGGAAGACGGATGGGAGCGTATCGATTCCAAGCCCGGTACCCCCTTGTCCGGGGGGAGAGAAATCCCCGTTCTTCCCAACCGTTAGTCGCCTGCCGCACTATCTACATCAAGTTGAGATGCCGAGAGGGGGCTCGCTATAATGGCCGCGGGGCGCCGTACCCAAGTGGCTAAGGGAGCAGTCTGCAAAACTGCGATGCGGCGGTTCGAACCCGCCCGGCGCCTCCATGCCCCTCCTTGGCGTGAACGGACGGTTCCGACCGCCGTGTCGACTTGAATGATCCCCGCCCTAAGAAAGCCGCCCCTGGCTCGCTGAGTGGTTCTCCAACGTGTACTGACACGACCCTTTTCGCCGCATCACCAACATCCTCGTAGCCGGCTCACTGTACGCCGTGTTTTTCAGCGGGAGTTGTTAGCGCTTGCTTTTACGTGGCCTCGGCCCTCCGGCATAGCCGCTCCCGAGACGGTGTCCTTCGCGGATCAAGGGGAGGGGCTCACCGCTGCTTGATGTAAGAAAGTCATCCTCGCCCTATCCCTAGGAAAATTGACTGCCCGGAGGAGGGGATGTTAGACTCCGCGCGACCACAACCTTCGAGATTGGGCGGTCGTTCACCGCCGTTACCGACACAGAGCAGCCGAAGGGAGAGAGGAATGGCCGTTCCCCTTTCGCAGATGTTTACCGTGACGAACTACGTGCTCACCCAAAAGCTCAAAGGGGTGAAACGATACCCGTTGGTGCTGATGTTGGAGCCGCTGTTTCGCTGCAATCTGGCCTGCGCCGGTTGCGGGAAAATTCAATACCCCGATCACGTGCTCGATACACGGCTTACTCCGGAGCAGTGCTGGGCGGCTGCGGAAGAATGCGGCGCGCCGATCGTCAGCATCCCGGGAGGGGAGCCCTTGATTCACCCCGAGATTGCGAAGATCGTCCAAGGTTTGGTGGACCGGAAACGGTACGTGTATCTCTGCACCAATGCCATTCTCCTGGAGCGGAAGCTCGATGAGTACCGGCCCTCCAAGTACCTGACGTTCAGTGTTCACATGGACGGGCTGAAGCCGGAGCACGACCTGGCTGTCTGCCGCGACGGCGTCTACGATGTCGCCGTGAAGGCGATCAAGGCCGCGCTCAAACGCGGTCATCGGGTGACGACCAACACGACCTTGTTCGACGACGCCAATCCGGAACGCGTGCGAAAATTCTTCGATGAGATGATGGAGCTCGGGGTCGAAGGCATGATGATCTCTCCGGGCTACAGCTATCAGAAGGCTCCGGACCAGCAGCATTTCCTCAAGCGTGCCAGGACCAGGGAACTGTTTTCCCGCATCCTGAGCCGCCCGAAGCGCGGTTGGCAATTCAATCAATCGCCGCTCTTTCTCGACTTCCTTATGGGGCATCGCGAGTATGACTGCACCCCGTGGGGAAATCCGACGTACAACATCTTCGGCTGGCAGAAGCCGTGTTATTTGCTGCAAGACGGCTATGCGAAGACCTTCCGCGAGCTGATGGACACCACGGATTGGGACCGCTACGGCAGCACCAAGAATGAAAAATGCGCCGATTGCATGGTCCATTGCGGCTATGAGGCGTCGGCCGTGGCTGACACTTTCGGGAGTCTCTCGGGGTTCGCCCGCACGGCGAAGCTGACGCTCTTGCCAACCTCGCGTTAATCTCAAGTTCAACCGGAATGGGTCCGCTCGGCACGAATCACGATCGACGGTTCACTTCTTCACCGTCATGACCGACACGAAAAACCATACGGTCGGCGTGGGCGGCTCGCTCGAAGGCCGGGTGTTCCATCCGCGGACGCCGGCAGAGCTTGCCGAGGCCGTGGAGTTGGCCTTCGATTACCGCGGCGATGTCACGCTGGAATTGATAAGCGGCGAGTCGGTGGTCGGCTATCTGTTCAACCGCCAGGCAGAGGGGGCGGACCCGTACATTGAACTCCTGCTCGTCGATAATCCTGCGCCTCGACGGCTTGCTTACCGCAACATTCGGACGATCGCGTTTACCGGTGAGGATACGGCGAATGGAAAGTCATGGGAGGCGTGGGTTTCCAAGAAGGAATCCGAGCGCCGTGCCGAAGCGGAGCGCGTTGCGGCTGATGCCAAGGCGCGGGGCCATCTCTAGGCCGCGGCATGTCGCCGATGAAGGGCCGATCTTCCCCGCTCCCTCTGCACTCTGTCACCATTCCCACACCATCGTCCCCGCCCTGCTCAATTGACAAAGATGAGGGCCTATGCTAAAAGGGTCGGCCTCAAAATTGGGGCGGCTCTGTCTCTAGAGGGCCTCGCGTCCTGAGCGTTGTTCGGCACGATAGGACGCAGAGAGGGAGCGCCGATTCGGGCAAGGCGGAACGACCGGCAAGAATGAAATTCACATCGCTGGAATGGGTTTTTGCCATTGCGGCGACCGTGAATCTCGTCCCGTCAATCGGCCATGCCACCCACGAGGCCGATCATCGGTTCGCAATCGAAGGATTTGTCTGTGGTACCGACGGACGAGGCAGCCCGGACGTCGATGTGATGGTGAAGGATACCCGGATCTCGTACGGGCAGATCGTCAAGACGGACAGCGACGGGTATTACAAGGCCACCTTCCACCTTCACAACGAAAATCTCGGCGATCCGCTGCTGATCGAGGCGAAGGGAGAGCAACAAGAGAAAAAGGTGCAGTTCGATCCGAAGGATCTTGAGACCGAGCGGATCATCCAAGTCAATTTCGGAACCGGTTGCGTGCGAGATATGAAGGGTCCTCCCGTCTGGGTCTACGCCGGTTTGGGCGCCGGAACGTTGGCTCTGGGCGGTATGGTGGGAGCGAAGGTCATTCGTTCATGGCGGAAGCAGGGGCAGAAACGAGGGAAACCGCAGGGCAAACGGAAGAAATAACCGAGGCGGTCCGTGGGGCTCTTGCGCACCTCGCCGAATCGGTCGGTTGACGTGGCGGGGGACGCGTGCTCCAACAGGATTGTTGAATCGGCGCTTTTTGCGGGGGGTGGCACCCTGCCGAAAGCGTCTTTTTTTTGGGTTGAATGCGCCCTCATTCTTGAATCGGTGGTGAAGAAGCGAGAAAGGAGCAGGGAACGGTTATGAAGATGAACGCGGCACAGTTGGCGATGGTATTCGGGATGGGATTGACCTTCGCAGGTTGCGGCGGAGAAGGCGGCGAAGGCCCGATTGTGCCTCCTCCCCCGGCGCCCGCCGAATATGCGGACAAGCATATGCCGGCCGGATGGTGGACGGATGCGGCGAAGATGGAGGAGGGGCGCAAGTTGTTCATCGGTGAAACGAATCCCGATGTGAACTGTGCCAGTTGCCACGGCAAGGACGGGAAGCCGGTCAAGGCAGGCGCACGCGATTTCCGCAACGGCGAGCGGATGAAGCTGTATTCCGATTCGGTGTGGTTCTGGCGGATCTCGGAAGGCGTGCCGAACACCAAGATGAAAGCGTGGAAGAGCAAGCTGTCCGAAGAAGACCGATGGAAGCTCGTCCTCTTCGAGCGGAATTTTGGCTTGGCGGGGAAAGCCTGGGACGCCGAAAAGAAACAGTGGGCGGATTCCGGCAGCGTCAAAGTCGCGGCGGCCGATACCGCGAAGTAACCGCAGGATGTAGGAGGGCGGCGAGCATCATGAAAACATGGCAGCGGGGGCTGTTGGCACTGTGTGCGCTCATGGCGCTGTGGGCGGGAGCCGCCTATGCTCAAGCTCCCGGCGCGCCGCCGGTCGAATTTCCCTACACGGGAAACCGGACTGCGGTCTGGATCGTCGCCCAACTCCACATACTGTTCGCCGGGTTCATCTTGGGCGCGCCGATCTTCGTCGTCATTTCAGAGTGGCTCGGGTATCGCAAGCAGGATCCCCGGTACGATCGTTTGGCGAAAGAGGTGACGAAAGTCACGGTGATTCTCTACAGCATGACGGCTCTCACCGGCGGCCTGTTTATTTTCGTTCTCCTCGCCACCTATCCGCAATTCACGACCTGGCTCATCAATCACTTTTTCATGATCTTCGCCGTGGTGTATCCGTTGCTGTTCATCGGCGAAACGATCGTCCTGTACATGTACTTCTATACCTGGGACGCCTGGAAGGGCGAGAAGAAGGCCAGGCATATCGCGCTTGGCGTGTTGCTCAATCTGATCGGCACGATCACGCTCTTCGTGATCGACGGCCCGACGTCGTTCATGAACACGCCGGTGAAAGCCGAAGGCGTCTCGCCGGCCGAGTTCCTGGCGACCGCCACGCTGTGGGACAAAATCTTCAATTACAGCTGGATGCCGCTTAATCTGCACCGGTTGGTGGGGAACGTCACATTCGGCGGATTCGTCGCCGGCTTAATCGCCGCGTACATGTACATGGGCGCCAACAAGGAAGAAGAGCGATCCTACTATGACTGGATGGGATTCGTCGGCAACCTCATCGGCGTGGGAGCGCTCCTGTTCCTGCCGTTCATGGGCTATCTCCTCGCCTACGAACTCTGCGACTACGATGCGTCGATCTGTCCGTACATGATGGCGGACCAACTGTCGATGTTCTTTGAGATGCAGGGTGCGATGATCGGGCT
>DASTSI010000259.1:0-3557 GCA_035760745.1 Nitrospira sp.
TCTGGCACGTAACCCCGCGTGCGAGTTCCAGCAGCTGGTCGCGGAGTGCTCGGAGTTCACATGGAAGCAGCTCTATTATGAGGTCGATCGGTTGAGCCAGCTCGGCCAGTTATGTCTGGCATCGGTCGGCGGCGGACACTATTTCATCAGGCTCCCGTTCACAGAGGAAACCATGAAGCCAGGGCTGCCCTTCACACGAAGCAAGACAACCGATCGCCCGACTGCCGCTCAGTCAGATAGGGAGCCACTGTCGGTCGCGCGGGTTGATCGGCAGACCTGGATTGCTCAACGGGCCTATCAACTGTATGAAGCGCAAGGCCGGCAAGACGGCCATGCGCTTGAGCATTGGCTCCAAGCTGAGGGAGAGATCCAAGCGCACTGATTATTGTGGCCGCAGCCGCCAGCAAGATTGCCTGGATTCTGTTTTCTATAAGGAGAAATTCCATGACATCCCAGGAACACATCGCGAAGATGACGATAGCCATCAGACAGGCCATCAAGGTAATGGGTGACCGGTTTGGATCCACCGAGCAGGATGTCGCAAGGGCGGTTCAGGAACTGAAGGCATCGATGCAGGCAACATCGGAGCCGAGTCCTATTCCGGGAACTGTCGCGTCGGGCAGCCGGTCAATTGCCGGATAAAGAAACGACCAGCCGGACATATCGTGGGTACGACTAAAAGGAGAGAAATGAGAGATGAATGCTCAATCCATCGGGTATCGTCATATTGACATCACGGATACGCTGGCCAGGTTATATCTCTTTTTGGCCCAAAGCTTGGACCGCTGTGTGAGCGAGGCGGCGCGCATCAGCTATCCGGAATCACAATTCCAAGCCCGTCTCGCCTCGACCAGAGGCACGGTCCTGGACATGCTGTCGGTGAATCAGGTGGTGAAGGGCAAGGTTGAGCAGGAGTGTGATCGGGTAGGATCGCTTGTCACGGCATGCCTGAAGGATGGACCCGCGAAGGCAGGTGCCCTCGATGAACTGAAAGCGGAGCGAGCGGTCTTGAAACATAAGACCCTGGCATTGAGTGATCTGCCTGCTGTTTTTCGAGCCGCGTGACAATGTTCCAGACAAGCCGCTACATGTTGGGCCGAACTGCGAGCAAAGACGAATATGGAGGACATTATGAAGCCGACACCCCAGACGTATGTCTTGACGATAAATTCCCCATCTCGAAAAGCTTTTCGGCTGTGGACAGGTAAGAGCATTCATACCTTGCGCCACTGTTCGGTCAAACAACTCAATCATGCGCTGATGGAACTGCAAGAGCATATGGATGGTTTGCAAGGATCCGTGGCGGCTCCGCAGGCTTCGTATTCCCTGAATCGCTCTCGATAACGACACGGGGCAGGTCAAGCCGGACGATGAGTTGGGCCCCTATTTGCTATTACCATGTGCGGGTGCAAGAATAGGTGCTCTATGCGTGCCATATACTGAGTGGAATCAGTGCTAAGTGAGCGAGGTTGAGGCATGGCTCGTGCGGGTATAGCACCCTTTGATCCCCAGCTGTTTCTCACCAAAGTGGGCAAGGGAAAAACAACCATAATCTCCCCTAAGAAGCACGCGCTCTTTTCCCAAGGGGATGTGGCGGAAGCGGTGTTCTATATCCAGGCCGGCAAGGTGAAGCTGACGGTGGTTTCGCAGCAGGGCAAAGAAGCCGTGATCGCAATTCTGGAACGGGGTGCATTTTTTGGTGAATCATGCCTTGCGGGACAGGCGGTTCGGACGGCGACCGCGACGGCCGTAGAAGATTCCAGTATCGTGCGCATCGACAAGAGCGCCATGATCTCCGTGCTGCATGAGGAGCCTGCCTTCGCCGAGCTGTTTATGGCCTATCTGCTGGCGCACACCATTCGAATCGAAGAGGATTTGGTGGATCACCTATTCAACTCCAGCGAGAAGCGGCTCGCGCGAGTGTTATTGTTATTGGCGCATTTCGGCAAAGAAGGGAAGCCGGAGACAGTCATTGCGAAGATCAGTCAGGAAACGCTCGCCGAGATGATCGGCACCACACGCTCGCGTGTGAGTTTTTTCATGAACAAGTTTCGCAAACTGGGTTTCATTGAGTACAACGGTGAGTTGCACGTGCACAGCTCTCTCCTGAATGTCGTCCTGCACGACTAGGGTGTGGGCTGTCGCTGTTGCGCTTCGGAACCTCCCCGGACGCCCCGTCACTCTTTTGGACAGTCACAGATCAGGATGTCCCAGTTGCCAACGGGTTATTAGCAGTGGCGATTGCCAGATGCCATGTATGCCCTTGCGTGCATTGCTGGTGTACGACCAGTCGCTGTTGCGCATCTGTCCGCCGAGAGGAACGTTGTACAACAACATCATCGGCGTGACAGATATCGCATGTGGACATGATCAATTGCCCTTTCGCTCAAGGTGAGTAGTGGATCTCTTTTGCCCGATAAGATAATAAGGAAAGAGGCCTGGGTGCGGTCTGATCAAAACAAATCACAGACAGGCGCCCGTTTGGCGTTCGATGTCCTCACGTGAGGCTGAAGATACCGATACCGCGCGCGCAGTCTCCCCTCGGGGCCGAACCAAGTAGCTTTCCGAGCCGTTGTGACCAGCTTCCCCTCTCTCGAAGGCATAGCATGGAACTCAGACTGTACATATTGCGAGATTGGGAATTGTCCAAGCACGCGCGATTTAGACGGTGAGCGCGTGTCCTGTAGGAAACAGATGGAAGTCCAAGAATATGGGGACCGTCGAGCAACGAGGCAGCTCAAGGACGTCGAGGCGTCGAGATTGTTGTGCATAGCGAAGATTCCTGGGATTTTGCTGGATCAATGGCAGCGATGACGGACAAGCCATAATGCTGCATCTAGACCTTGCCTCCATTTTGTTCTGGTCCGGCACTGCTGCCGGCATCGCGGTTATCTATTATTCCTTCGTGCTCGCACGTGAGTGGTTTCGACAATGGCATCCGTCAGGCAAAGGCATGTTCCGAAGACATAACATGGCGGAAATGGCTCTCAATACACAGATCGCCAGCCAATGGACCGAAGGCCGTCTCCGGTTGGATTCTGTTTTGACGCTGATTAAATCACTTGCGGACTTGTTAGAGAAGGAAGTGAAGGCACTGCGGCGACTCGATCATTCAGATCCACAGTATGAAGGGGAGGTTCGTCAGATGGTCGGACCCACCCTGCGCTGCTTCACCTTCGATAAGCATTTGCGAGATGAGTGCCGCGTGTTGATTCCGCTCCTGAGATTCTGCGCCCAGGATCTCGCGCAATCGCAGGGTTTGGACATGACACAAAAATTGATCGTGCTCGACGAGATCCAAGCGGCTATCGAGTCGGCGGACCTCCACTGACACTTGAAGGCAGGCACGCCGCAACGTCCTTCTGATCGCATTTATTCTGTCGCGTTGAGCAGTTTTCACCATGCTTCATGTCTTTGTGGCGGACGGGATCGTAACAGCGCTGATTGAGAAAGGCGGTGGTCCATGGCAGATTCTCGAACATCGTCCGTTCGCAAAGACATTCAAGATTATCTCCAATGCTGCGAAAATCTGTTGTCAACCGCTCTCATGCCCAAGA
>DASTSI010000260.1:0-12409 GCA_035760745.1 Nitrospira sp.
AGCTGCGGTGACGAGATAGCCGTCGTGCTGGAGAAGGTCCTGGAGCCCGACGACAATATCGATGTTGTCTTCGACGACGAGAATGGAATAGCGAGCAGCCGCTGGAACCATCGTCTCTCTCGTGCGTGATCCCTTATTCACTACAGATAGGCATCGTGAAATGAAACGCGGACATTAGAGTTAGCCCTCGGTCTGATTGTAAGAGAGCAAGTCCTGTGCTTAAGTGGAACCCTTACGGCGAAGCGGGTCACTCTAGGAGAGCAACGCGAGGTGAGGAGGAGCGTCTTAGCGAAGTTCCTTGTCGGTCAGACATCGAGGCCGCAGAGGAGGCCGGCCGCGCTTCAAGGGAGCCAGTCGCTTCGGAAAGGGCCCCTTATTGGCCTCCTCCATCTGTGTGACGACCTCGTCCAGGGAATCGGCGATCAGGCAAGCCAACGTACTATGTCCGGTCCAATAGACGGCATTGCGAAGGCGTTCCAAGCGCGTCACTGGTAGGGTGATGGTCACTCGTTGCTTGCGAGGCGAACGGGGCGGCACGGGATGCGCCTTGCCGTTATGTCGCTTCGCAGCGACTGGGTCGGGGGAGAGAGAGCCGTTGAGATCGGATGTGTGACTCATAAGTCTTTCAGGCGGCAACGGAGGAGCGTTTTTTGGCCGAATGATCGATGCCCCGAGCCGTGTGTTGTTCGCAACCGTTTTCCTGGGACGTGTGCTGACCAACGCGCTCGTCCTTTGACAGGATGGAAACCGTCATGGCCCACACAAGCCCGACCAGCCCGGTGAGTAGCACGCCGATGACGAGTTCTTGTGTCATAGACGACTCCTTTCTTGCCGGCCTGCATCAGAAGCGAGATGTCGCTATGGACTCGAGCAAGGCCTATGCCATTCGAATGGTCAGACAGGCGATCGGTATTGCCACACAATTCCCACTCATTTTGTCTTCGCCCTTGCAGTGTTCATGAGACGAAGATGCGGCGATGAATCAAAAACGATTCTGACCTGAATCCAATTTGATTAAATGCGGAAGGAAAGAGGATCAGCGCTGCATCACCGAAATGGAACGGAGATCCCATTCGGCAACGCCGGTGAGCCCTACCTGCTTCAGCAGGCGGGCTCGCAGTCGCCGCAGTGAGGCGTCGGATGGATTGGCATCAATGAGTGAGCAAAGACAACCCATGGCGTCATACCAGAATCCTGCCCGGGCATTCTCGGTCACCGTTTGCACGGAACAGGTCAACTTGGCATCCAGCACGATCAAGCAATCGTCCAGTTCACAACGCTCGATCACGCCGCCTCCGACAATATCTTGGGACGGCGAGGAGGGATCGCGGATCACGGAAACATACCAACGATATTGAACACCGGGTTCGAGCGCGAGGTTGAGATCCTTGATCGGGATAGAATAAATGCCGGGCTGCTTCGGAGCGGGGATGGGGGCTTCGTAGAGTGGGCGCACCGATTTGTTGTCGATCAGCGTAAACCGCACCTCGTGGTTCGTGGGCTTTGACAGATACCAGTTCAACACCGGCGTTTGGCTCGTCGTGAAGCCGACATGATCCGGCACGAGAGCCTGGACTTCCGGCTCACTGTCGCTGGTGCCGCGCAGCTCACCCCCAACTCGCGCTCGCGGGGTGAATTTTTTGGGCGGCTTGTAGAGGCTCTGATCGTCTTCGGTCACCGCCGCCACCGCTTGATGGGACCCTGCCGGGGGCAGCATCACTGAGATCAGGCTGAGCATAGAGATGATTGCACAGGGCCAAATAGGGCCGAATGGCGGTTGAGGTCGGTCGAGCAGCATCGGGCGCATTGTAGCAGACCCTTAAGTTCTCTTTACAGCCAATTGTTCAGTAAAAGAAAAGGCGACCAGTATGCTGGGTGTTCATATACCCGATCCTGGAGCAGTCTGACCTGAGCGCGCTGCATGGCTTCGGCCTTGGACAGCGAGGGATCTCGTAGTTGCCGGTAGAATTCAGCGAGCAGCGCCGCGGACGCTTCATCGTTGATAAACCAGAGCGTCGCAAGCGCGCTCCGTGCGCCAGCCTTGATCGCGACTCCGGCAAGACCGAGCGCCGCGCGGTCGTCTCCGATGGCGGTCTGACAGGCACTCAAGGTCAACAACTCCAGCGGTTCCTTTCGGAAGCGGAAGAGTCCGATGAGCCGATCGAGCGTATTCATCGTGAGCTTCCCGTCAAACGTCAGCAAAAACGAATTGTTGGCATCGCTCGAAAACTTGCCGTGCGTCGCGATATGAAGGACCCCGTAGCGGCTTTCACGCAATTCCTGTTCCAACCGCAGCGTCTTGAATTGTTGGTTGAGCAACTGGTCGGCTTGATAGAGCGTTCGGACGGCATCGACCTCTTCCGCCACGTAGGGCAGAGCGGGAAATCCCTGCACGGACTGAGTGAGGCCGCCGGCGAGGAACCGAATATTGTTGCGGTCCAGCGGTCGCGGATCGGTCAGGGACAGACTGGGCGTCAACGCGACGGCATATTTTTGAATTAGGAAAGAAGTCCCGTCATGGAGCGCAGAGAACGGGATGGTCCTCAAGACTCCGTCCGGCACGAAGACCAACGTTCGAATCTTCAATCGAATCAATTCTGATTCAATCGGCCGAATCATCCAGTCATACACCTGCTGGGCGTGGGGTAGGTATTCGCGCGTCGTCCGCTTCTCGACCAGCCTGCGGAACGTTCGCACTTCCCGCGTGAGGTCCCGCGCGGCAATCGGCACGGAAACCCGAGTGAGGCCGGTCGGGAGACTGACGAGCAGCTCCGTCCGGTCCGGGAAAACGATTGGATACACCACGGCTGTCGTCGGAGAGATCGTATCCAGTTTCGTGAGATGCGCCTGAAGCGCATCGACGCACTCATCGCGAAAATAGTCCCTCAACTCCGCCGCCTTGTACGCTTCGATCGCGTCCCGCGCGCTGCGGAGGTACGGATCGGCAGCTTTGGGATCGGCAGTCAACGAGGCGCGTTGGAGCAACAAGTCCGCGAACTCGTAGAACATGCCGCGTACCGCTTCCTCCGAGCTGAGAGAACTGACCGACATGGCGGATGCGACCTCCAGTCTGATCGGTTGAAGCGTTTCCGTGGCGTTCACGTAGGCTTGGATCGCCTCGTCGAGTTTCCCCATATCGGCCAGGATCCGTCCCAATTGCCACTGCCATCGGTAGAGCGACTCGGGGGCATTGGCTTTCTGCGCGGAGAAGACGGCCCGCCTCGTCAAAAGCAATGCTTCGTCGTAGCGGTGCTCGGTTTCATAGAGATGGCCGAGATAGCCTTCAGCATAGGAAATCATGCGCTGATCGCCGATCGCCTCGGCGGCGCCTGCGGCTTCCACGAACACTCCCGCGGCGCGCAACAGCAAGGGACTACTCATGGAGGGCAAGGCCGAGACCAGTTGGTGATAGCCCAGCCCGACGCGGATCAACCCGGAGGCCTTGTCGTGCGACGGCTCGAAGTCTTTTAGTTGGTCCAGCGCGCGGTCCAGCCAGTTCCTGGCTGCCTCCGGCTGATTGAGCTTCCAGGCGGCACGCGAGGCGTTGATTTGTGCGACGACGGCCAATCGCCGGTCGCCCGCCGTCATCGCTTGCTGTTGGCTTGCCAAGAACAAGTCCAATGCCTCCTGGTACTGGAGCCGCGAAATGTGACCGAGGCCCAAGTCATTCTTGATCGCCGCGACGAGCCGGTCGTTTCGTTCGCTCTGCGCGATTTCAAGCGCCTGATTCAAATGCTGCGCGGAAGCATCCACATTCCGAGCGGCAAGGTACGTTCTTCCGAGATTTTCGAGGACCGTCGCCGTCCAGGTCCGTTCTCCGATCCGTTGGGCCAACGCTAATGCGAGTTCCAGCTGCTGGACCGCTTGCGTCGTTTGGCCCAGCGCTTCCGAGGCCTGCGCGGCCTGAACGAGCGCCTGGCTCTGTTCTTTGGGACGTCCGCTTTTGTCGTAGAGTTGGGCCGCCTGCCTCCAGCTTGCGAGCGCCTCGGTGAACAAGCCTCGCTGGTACGCCTGGAAGCCTTGCTGCATCAAGGCGTCCGGAGAAGAAGAATCGGCGGCTGAAGAAGCCGAGATCTGTGCCGCCAGCAGGCCGGCGATGATCATGGCAACTAGGAGTCGGCCTATTCTCAACCTCATGCCGTGATGACTAAGCATTCTGCGTGCCATATGAGGGATTGCCGCCTTTCCGCCGGAGGCCGTCCCCATTTCTATCTCCACAGGGACAGGCACCGGCTGATGCCGAAGCCAGTCCCTAAAACAGATTCACAAAAATTCCCAAATGCACGCCGTGATCCTGAATCGTGTTGCCGACCTTCGGCACATGATTGAGCCGCTGCCCCCAATAGACCTCGAAGGCTGCCCGATCCTGAGGCAAGATATTCCATCGAAGTCCCGCGCCTACGCTCGCGAGCGTGTCCGGGAATGTCGCCACAGGGGCGATGGGAGCCGGACGATTTTGGCCCAGGTTCCATCCGTGGGCCACATCGACGAATGGCGCGAATTGAAACATGGGCTCTCCGCTGGCCCAACGGTACAAGGGAAATCTCGGCTCAAGCGAGAAAATGAAGGCATTGTCCCGCAGGATGGTCACCTCACGATACCCGCGCACGCTGTACCGGCCGCCGAGCGCAACTTGCTCCAGAGGAAACAGCGGAGAATTCGTGAGCTGGACATCCATGCGCTGGAGGAGCTGCATCCCAAAGAGCCGTTCGCCGAATTGTTTAATGGTCTGCAACTGGCCCAGCCAGGAGAAGAATTGCCCGTCCGGCGTGTCGGGATTCGCGTTGATCGTGGCGCCAAGCACGTTGACCCCGACGCTGAAGCGCGAGCGGGCGGCGATTACCGTATCGACCGTGCGGTGCGTCCAATCAAGAGCAAAGCGCAGAGCGGAGACCGTCGCCACCCCATTCTGAAAACCAGGGAACAAGTCGATCGGCACGGTGCGAAACACGAAACTTTGCGTGAACAAATGCTCGCCGATGATCATCAGGGCGAATTCGTCGGTGACGGTCTGATAGAGCGGTTGCCGCAAGCTCATGCCGATAATTTCCGTGTTGGTCTTGAGTTGGAGCGGATCGAAAGGCGGCTCGATCAGCTTGAAGTCGTACCGGCGATAGTAGGGAGAAAAGGTCGTGCCGTACCGGTTCAACGGAACGGCGTAAGAGCCATACACAATCGGGAATGCGCCGCTCGACTGCCCATAGCTCACGCTCGCGGTGTCACCACGCCCTGTGATGTTGTCATAGGTCAGCGTGCCGATGCCTTTCACCTCACCGACGAGCGGCGACTGGTAATTATTCACTTCCATCGAGGCATGGAACGGCTGCTTGTCGGCTACGCGTACGTTGAGGACGCTCTCGCCGCGCGCGTCGCCGGGACGAAGCTCGGCATTCACCCGTTCGATCCGCCTGTCCTGCTGAAGCAGTTGCAACTGCTCTTGAAGCGGATAGAGAAGCACGGGGGTCTGCACGCCGCGCTCCAGCCGATCCCTGAGGTACGATGCGCTGAACCAACGGTTACCCTCCACGTTGATGCGGCTAAGCTTGCCCTCGATCACATGAACCGTGACTACGCCGGCCACGACGTCTTGATCGGGAATGACGGCGCCGGACGTGATATAGCCGTGATTGATGTAAAGCAGTGTCAACGCGAGCCTGAGACGCTCGAGATCTTCCGTCGCCAGCGTCCGGTTCTTGAACGGCGCGGTGACCTCGGCAATCTGAGCGTCCGAGAAGACCGTGTTGCCCGTGACCCAGATGTCACGGACGAACACGTGCACCGCGCCCGGACGCTTTGGTTCCTCGGGCGGCAAGGGCACAATTGGAAGGACAGGGCTTGGGGGCAGATGCGGCCGCTGGAATTCTTCCTTCAGCGGACCGGGCGGCTGACCCGAGCGTCCGGTCGGATCGATCGTGGTTTGAGCAAGGAGGATTGGAGGGCCCGCCAATAGCATCGTCATGGCGAGACCAATGTGTGAGAGTTGCCGTTTCACGAGCTGCGCAGCGGCCCCGGCATCTCAGCAGACCTCTTCATGATGTCTGACAGCCCGTCGATGAATGTTCGGCGAACGATTGCGTCAAAAAGCCCATCGGCGCGATCTGCCTCACCGTCCCCTCTCCCCCCGGCGGAGCGTTAGGGAAAGAGGGGGCTAGTGCCGCGTTCCGCCACCGTCAAGCTCATGGACTCTGCCCAGGAAAATGCTGCGCAGCGTTGGGTCATGAATGGTTGCCCGACGCTACGCATCGCCTGCTCGTATGTTCACTACTCAAGAATGAGCGACGAACCAGCAATCTGTAATCTCACAGACTGCTCAATGTTTGCGCGTAATTGTTATCACCGGTCCGACAATCCCGTCCTCACCAGAGATGAGTTGGACAAAAATTATTTGGACTGAACCTGGTACATCGGAGAAGTCAAACAGTTGCTGTTGCCTTTTCCCAAGATTGCCACTCAGAATGTCCCAATTACCATCACTCGTACCCACACACAGAATAAATTCATTTCCATCAACCTCTGGCCAACGGATCTGAATTGGTTGCTCAAAAGTTTTGGTAGATTCAGCATTCTCAGGATAAATTACTGTTTGAACACCCGCTGCGACTTCCGCTGCTGTTGTCATAGTTATCCCTCCCTATATGAACCCAATGTGATTGTCTTAGGTTGTCCTTCAGGGTTTGCAGGTGAACATGCAGTACGTTCCACCGTTGTTCCAATTGCCAGCGTTATCTTGCCATTCGATCGTGGCATAGAGCCTTTGGTTCGAATAGTTGAGATTCGGCTTTGCCGTATTATCGTAAAGTTGAGAAAAGGGGACGGGATTACCATTGGCAGTACCAGGATACACGTTATAGCCGAACGGAGCAGTGCCTATTTTTAGGCGCCAGTTCTGACCACTTGACACAAAAGGATTCGTGTTGCTCCACTGAAAATAATTGGCGTTTCCGGCAGTATGATTGTGAATTCCCCCGTTTGGCGGAACACTCAGTAAAGCCATCGCAGCCCTCCTTGGTGGTAGTGAGATTCTATGATCTGCCCTCATAGCAGCCCTGCCTCGGATGTCGATGTCACGAGTGGCATCCCTCCGACACGCCCTCGGCAAACGCCTGCGTCAAGAATCCCGGTGGCGCAATCTGCCGTAACGAGACAAGGGGAGACTGGTCCACTTCTTCGCTGTTGCTCACTTGATTCGTCGGGCCGGTGACACTTGGAGGATGATTCAATGCCAACGGGCTCGACATCCATGCGCCGGGTTCGGCCGGCAAGGTTTCCCGGCCGGCTACCGTGAAGCTGCTGAGTTGTCCGCCCGACAAAGCAGCACAGCGCTGTGTCATCAGCGAGACCGGGATCAGCGGATGCTGCGAAAGCGGAATGATCTTCCCGCTCGCGGGAGAGATGGGCGATTGAACCGCGATGGTGCCGTTCTGACCGAATTGGGAAGATGCCGAAATCACGCTGCTCGCGTCCTGCAGCAGCAGATTTGTGGTGAGAGAAATATTCCCGCCCGGCCCTTGTACCGCGTTCGCCAAAATCTGACTGTTGTTCTGGAGGACGATGAACTGAGGATCGATGTTCACGCTCCCACCGCCGCCGGCACCGTCAAGCACCGAGGCGCTGATGGTGCTGTTGTTGAGTTGGACGCCGCCGTTTGGATTGGTTGTGATTTTAATGGCACCACCGCTCGACTGGTTGGCTTCTGTGGTGATGGAGCTATTGGTCATGGCTAATTGGTTCCCGGCATTGATGGTAATGTTGCCGGCGCTACCAGAACCTGTACTGCTGGCTGATATGTGTGCGCCGTCCGTCAATGTCAGGGATTGGCCTATGATATTGATGTTGCCACCTGCTCCTTGCCCTCCTGTGCTGGTCGCAATGTTCCCACCATTTTGGACTAGCACGGTGGGCGATGAGACGAAAATGCCTCCCGCATGACCTGTTGCGCTCGGATCGCTGTTACTTGTGACAGGACCTAATATTGTCGCTTGCTGAGTGGCGTTGATCGTGATATTCCCGGCTCCACCGGCTCCGAAGGTGCCTGCATTCAACTGAGAGTGGTCGCTTATGGTGAAGTGACCGGCATTGATCGTGATGTCTCCCGCTGAGCCGGACCCACCTGCTCCTGTCACAGTTTGAACCGTAGTATTTCCTGAGATCGTCACGTTATCCGCATGACTAGAGGGACCCTGCAGTCCTTGAAAGACAATTGTGCCGCCGTGCGCTGTCCCAGAATCTGTGCTGGCATTGATGGACGCACTACCGCTGACATTAATCTGTTGACCTTCCAGGAGAATATTTCCAGCGTTGCCCCCTCCAAGTGAAGACGTGGTCGTGCTCAGTACTCCGCCTCTAAAGTCGATTGTCGGTGCACTAAGGTGAATAGTTCCTCCGACTCCAGCCCCAAGAATCGTATCGCTATTCAGAAACGCATCACCTGACGAAATGTGATCCGTTGCCTTCAGCGAAATATTGCCTGCTGCTCCGTCACCTAAAGTGAGCGTATTAATGGCTGCAAAGCTGAGCAGATTTATTGTCGAGGCGTTAATCTGGATATCGCCTCCGTGGCTCGCGCCCGCGGTCGTAGCCGTCAGCATACCGCTGTTTTGCAACGTGACCTGGTTCGCATTGATGGTGATATTCCCGCCGGCGCCGGATCCTTGCGTGTCGGTAGAGATCGTACCGCCATCGATCAGGACGGACTGCGCCGGGCCTGCGAGACCTTGAATGGTCACATTGCCGGCATTGCCTGGGCCGGTCGTGCTCGCGGTAATCGTACCGCCGGTGTTCATGTTCAGATGACCGGTGGAGATCGCGATGTTTCCACCGACCGCGCTCGGAGCGGTTCCGGTGGTTGCAGCGGAAATGGTCCCACCGTTCTGAATGGTCACGGACTGTGCCAGGATATTCGCATTGCCGCCTGCACCAGTACCTTCCGTATTGGTGAAAATGCCGCTGCCGTTTCCGTCAATGAGTATTGAATGAGCAGGGCCGGCAAGGCCTTGGACTAGAACTGCTCCTCCAGGACCGGACGGAAGACCAAGACCATCAGACTGAATGTGGGAACCACTCGTCAATGAACCTCCATTGGTCAGTTGTAGGGTTTCTGTAAAAACGTTGAGAAGGCCTCCTGCCCCAGAACTAAAAGTATTCGTGAAGAGGCCGCTGTTGTTGGTGAGGAGTACGTCGTGAGCAGTGATCGTCAAATCAGAAGCAGGCGCTCCACCACTTCGTCCACTTGTTTCAATGACGGATTGACTATCAAGGCTCAATGTTCCAACCAGGTTTATCACGATATTCCCTGGCCGCAGTGGAGAAAGATTGTCCCCCCCAATGGTCGCGTTTTGTACAGTCAAATTGTTTGCGGTGATTTGAATTCCGCCGCTTCCTCCAGTCCCTCCAGTGCCTCTGATAGCTGTGAAAAGAGCCCCGATCAAAGTTGCATCATTTGGAACGCCAGCGAGGAGGACATCTCCGTTTGGGGCTTTAACTAAGATAGTGCCCGCGTTTCCTGTGCTATTAACCGCTTGGGAAGTTATGAATGGAGCATTCGTCATCAGGATACTTCCCTGCGCACTGGACAATTCAATATTACCGGCATTGCCTGGGCTCGGGGCATCTGATTCCGTTTGGATGAAGGAACCATTGATTTCGAGATTTCCGCTTGTACGCAATATAATATTGCCTGCATTACCAGCACCTCGTGTGGAACTATTAAGAGTGACGAAGTCCTGCAGTAGGATAGAATTCCCTTCTAGCTGAATGGCCCCACTATTGCCTCCTGTGCTACCAGAGGCCACATCGGAATGGATTTCTATAAGAGGCCCGTCGAAATTAAAGCTCGGATCACCAATAATTTCGATACGATCTGCCTTGATATGAGTCCCTCCGTATGTCATGCTCGGAGTCGCATTTCCGACGACATTCGTTTCAAGGAGTGAGCCAGGCAGGATCTGGGCTTGCTGACTCACTTGAATATCAATACCGCTTCCGATCGATTCCGCTCCGTTTAAAAGAGGGCCTGGGCCGGTGACATTGGCTGAAATAGTGGAGTTGTCTAGAACCAAATTGCCTCCACGAATCAGGACAGTGCCGCCGCCGTTGCCGCTCGCATCGATATGCGATTGCTCGGAGATGTTGATGACTCCTAGCGCACCGAAAGACTGACCATTCACATTCGGCGAGTAGGCTAAAGTTCCGGCCAGCACTTCGCCCGGTGAAGCGACGCTCGCTAGATTAATCTGTCCACCTTGCGCGGTAAGGACAGCCGGCTGAACTGTCGTGCCGTCGCTCAACGTGCCCGATTGAACTGTGATGTTGCCGCCGACGAAAGAGAGGCTCTGCCCCGGCGTGACGGTTAATTGGCTGCCCTGTACGGTGATTGCCCCTGGATTTGATCCCAAGAATCCAAATGCGGCCACCGGCGACGCACTCAACAGGGCATCAGCATTGGCATTTGGGATGGCATTGAAGCGAGCCCCATCGCTGAGGCGAAGATAGTCAGCACTGGTAAAGCTGACCATGCCCCCCACATTTATCGATGCGTTAGGACCGAAGAGGAATCCGGCGGGATTCATCAAGAAAAGATTGGCATTCCCGAAGCCTGTGGTCTGAATCGTTCCGAAAATGTTCGAAATGTTTCCGCCGGTGACACGACCAAGAATGTTCGAGGTCGGAAGACCGGAGTTGTTTAGGAAATTCGCGATGTTGTTGTTCGGTACATTGAAGTCGCCGAAGCTATGAAAGAGGTTTGTGCCGCCACCCGGTCTCGTCCCACCGGTTATATTGTATTGGGTCGAGCTGCCAACCGAGATAGGACCACTAACCGTAGTGTTCAAGCCTGAAGAGGTAATGGGGCCCGCTTCGGATGGGGCCGAGCATAGGAGTGCGGTAATGACGGTACAAAGAACATACAACGGGCATGTAATGACGATTCTAGAAGTGTCGCTTTTCATAGTCACGTAGTGACTCGCTATAAGAATCAATTCAATTGTGAGGCTTCATCAGTCCAACCGCTGCAAAGGCGTTCTGAATTTGATCGCAATTGGCCTTTACAATATTTAATCGAGTGAATACGGGATTGCGAATCACACTCTTCTCCATGAGATCGGTGCACGCCTCGTGGCTTTTCCGAGCAAACTCTTTCATGTTTATGTTTGGTGTGATTGCTTTGTTTCGGAGAGCCCGAAAAATTATTCGGACAAGTTTTCCCGAGCCGATACCCTCGACATGCACGTTATGATGGTCTCCACCATTGGCGGCGAGAAACATGGCTTTATTGAAGATTCCGCTGTTGATGTGAATACAGCCATTACCCGGCTCTTTCCATGCACAAAGTTGTTGCTCTGCTGTGACCAGCTCACCGTAGTGATCGGGCTGTCCATTATTCCATCCACGGTTTGGACAGTTTGGGTAAAAGCCCGCGGGTGAAGGATCGGGGCATTCTTCGTTCTGGGTGTAAGTTCCCTTGTGCGGATCGGCCATATTTCGCAGCGGCTTTCCATTCTTGCCCGGTCCGAGCTCTTGGGGATAAAAAAATGGGTCGTCTGGAATATGTTCTCCAATAGTCCAGTTGAGGCCTTCAATCTGGGCTCCAAAGAAATCGGCCAATGCTTCGCCGAGGGCGCCGGCTTCATCCCGCCGCTCCAGGCCCCCTGATGGCCAGGTCGAACTTGGTTTCAGTGCTGGCATGAATTGAATGACGCCGTGAGTAAACTCGTGAAACGCAATGTCCTGTGCAAGCGCAAGTCCTGGGTACAAATAGACGCAATGAAGAGTCGGACTATATTGTCCAAATCGGCTATCCCAATTCCCCTGTTGTACACGGACGCAAAAGTTGATGACTGATGCTTGCTCGTCATAGCTCTTCCATCCGAGCTTCTTGAAAAAGTCATGGGCCTTCTTAGCTTCCGCTTGTGCTTTTCCCGCGTTATCGTCGGAATCTGCAGAAACTGATGGCGCACCAGGATAGGGTCCATTTTCATCTAACACGGGGGTTGCCGTCTCACACTGGTCTTGCCCGCCGCCATCCACATCATAGATCCTGATGTGATCAAAAGCTGATAGCATGTCGTTGTATTGAAATATCTTAGTACCGTCCTGGGCATCGATGAACACGACTATGCCGTCTACCAGAATGTGCCAAGCCAAACGGGCTCTATCCGCTTTCAATCCGAGAATTGTCGGGTCAAGCACTGTTAACTGGACCTTGACCGCGCAGTTCCCACCGTTGGCGATCGAAGTGTCTTTAGAACGGCGACCTCTGTTGTACACCGCGAGCGCACGGTCAATGGCCTCGGTCCACGATACGACGGGGGTCGTATTGAGGTCGATGAGCTTGTCTTGGGAAACAAGTCTTCCTGAAACACTCGGTACACCGCTAACCCTTTTAACACTCATTACATCTTTTTTGGCAGGG
>DASTSI010000261.1:0-24135 GCA_035760745.1 Nitrospira sp.
ATCAGGTTGTGGAACTCTCCGCGGCCAAGGTGCCGTTTTCACAGGCCCCGACGGGCAGTTTCGGCTTTATCGCCCCACAACCGCTCGGCATGGCGCTCGTGACCCAAAGCCCCGATCTGATCATCGAGCGGGTGGCGCCGACCGCCAGCGCGTTTGAAATTCACAAACTCGCAGACGGCAGCGGGATGCTCGTGGGGTTCATCGAAACCGGCCTGGCGCCCCAACTCACGCCGGCCAACCGCCTCCACCACGTCCGGGTGGGGCTCTATTCCACGCTGTCCGACAAGGCGCCCTACATTGCGGCCCTTCCCCTGGTCAAATTGATGGTGGATCGAATGCCGGTCAAGCTCGAGCCGAAGAAGGCCGAGAGCGCAGTGATGCTCGACATGGACCTACAAGGTTCGGCGAATCGCAAGTCGGTGCCTGCCCCACAGTAGCCCTTCTCGTGTGGCTGCGGGAAAAGCGCGGTGTCCCTGGGGAGAAGCTTCAGCCGTTGAACGTCGGTCGGACCCCGGGACACCAGCCCAAGAACCGAGCGTCCCGTGGCACAGACCTTTCAAAAGCCGAGGGCTTTTTCGAGATCGTCCTGGCCTTTCTTGAACTGCTTTTTTTCCACCGCATCTTTCTTCTTCATCAGGGTTTCCAGGTCGGCCGCCTTTTTCTTGAGCGCCTCGCTTTCGGCCTTATTCGCCAATTCTTGTTGTTCCTCCGCCAGCGAGGTGGCCTGCGCGGCCTTGATCGCGCTGTCCGGCGCTGTCATCCAGGCCAACCGATATCCCGGCCGCTTGAACGCGAGTTCTTGATAGACCACGACATACTTTGTCGGGTAACTGCGTTGACCGATCTGACGTTCTTCCAGGATGTAGACGCTCGGTGAAGCATACAGATTCGGTTGATAGTTGTCGAAGTACATCCGGCCCATGCTTCCCTGCATGGAGACCGATCCGATTCGTTGGATGTATTCCAGGTACGCTTGCATGTTGGTGGCCGGGTCCGGAGGCTTTTCATTCTCTAGCTGCTTCCCCGCAGCCTGCTGCATCTGATCCATCGCCTGCCCTTCATCTTTCAGTTGATAGCGATACTGCTCTTTGAATTGGTCCCAGCTATACGGCCCCTTTTTTGCCTTGGCTTTAAAAAACGAACCGGTGTCGCCCTTGCCTCGAACGACATACGAGAGACGTCCCTTCGTCGGATCGCTGGAGTCGAAGCGGTAAACACTGTCCGGCGCAAGCGGCATGGAGAATTGTGCAGGTTCGGCCGGCTTCTCAGGATTCCGGCCCGGATTCTGATGCGCGAGGCGCTCCTTCAGAAGATCGAGGGCCTTTCCTTTTCCGCGAGAAATCATGTGGAACACCGCATACCGGACATCCGGAACCGGATCGTTGGTCAGAGGGATGATTGCCTCCAAATCTTGATCTTGTGGTCCGATCATGCCGAGGGCATCCGCCGCGGCAATGCGCAAATCCGGTTCGTCGCTGACGAACATGTTCAATATGTCGGGCATGAAGGAGCGACTGGCAGTCGAGCCCAACAGATGCAAATCCTCTTGGAGGATGGCGACGGCTTGATCCTTCAGCTTGTCGCATGCCGCATCCTTGACGGGCTTGCCGTGACAGTCGCGAAGATATTTGTCGATGATGTCATCTTTGGGCGAAGGCGTGGTCGGCGGCGGGGTATTCTCCGGCGCCCCAAACGTAGGGCCGCACATCGCAATGACGCACAGGGCAACGCCCGCCGCCCTGATCCATGGACCGGAAATGTAGCCGTGTCTCATCACGCACCCTCCTGCAGTCTATTGTGACGAAGCAGCCCCGTCCCCGCTTACCGAAGAATGGGGAAGCGCGAGTAGTATCCCCGAACGTGGCCCACTGCACGCCGCAGTTCATCCTGGCGGAACGTTGCGCTGAACAATAATTGTGTGACGCTGGCACTGAAGCGCGTCTTGGGATCGCACTTCTTGTGCAGCTTGGTCAAATCATCGATCAAGATCCCAATGTTCAGCAGGTCGCTGGTCGGGAGCTGGTTTCTGATTTTTTCCCACTGTTTTTCGTCGGCGGCGTCACAGGCCGCTTCAGCGGAGGGGGAGCAGCACAGCGACATCGATACAAGCAGCACGCAGCCGAAAATCGTCCTCAGGGTCGTCATGGCGTCCTCCCTCTATGCCGCCACCGCATCGATGCGGTATAACGACGGCGTGAATCGGCTCATCGCTCGGTCCTGGTCGTCATGTGCGGTCGCGGCCGCCATCACGGTCGCGAGCTATGGCGGTGTATGGTTTGGCGTGTTCCACTTCGATGATTTTCACTCGATTCTCGAGAACCCGCATCTCGAAAGCTGGCGCACGTTCGTCGGCCACCTCGACCACATGGTGCGGCCGGTCCTCTATGTCACCTTGCTGTTCGACCGATTGGCCTATGGCACTAGCGCGGCGGGCTATCATGCGCTGAACCTTTTGCTCCATCTCGGCTCCGGCTGCCTCATTTATCGGATTCTTTCTCGTCCTGTCACGGAAGAGGCCCCGCACGTTGCGTTCTGGACGACGCTGCTGTTCCTCGTACATCCCATCCAGACGGAAACCGTCACGTACATTTCCGGCCGAGCTTCGGGATTGATGGCCTTTTTCTACTTCCTCGCGCTGTGCCTCTATATTGAGGCGACAACGCCTCGGCATAGCGGCGTTGGCGGTCGATGGTATTTGGTCGGCGCGCAGGCGGCATTCGTGCTGGCGCTCGGCTCCAAAGAAACGGCCGCGACGCTTCCGGCCGCGCTGCTCTTGTGGGATGTGCTCGTGCGCCGGTTCAACGTCCGCCAACTTCGCGCCACCTTTCTCTCCCGCCATCTCCCGTTCTGGTTGATCCTATGCGCGGCGTGCGGATGGGCGTGGTGGCATCCGCGATACGCGGCGCTCGCGCGATTCAGCCTCGAGCTTCGCGCCTTCTGGGACAACGCCCTCAGCCAACTCCATGCGGGGATCTACTCGTTGTGGCTGTTGTTGGTTCCGTCGCAACAGACCTTCGATCATGACCTGCCCCTGCTGCGCACTTGGTCCGAGTGGCCGGTGCCGGTCGACCTCGCGGTATTTGTCGGGATGATGGCCGCGACATGCCTTACGGTCAGGCGCCTCCCGCTCGTGTCGTTTGGTTGCGTGTGGTACTGGCTGCAACTGAGTCCCATCATGATCATCCCGCGCAACGATCTTCTCAGCGAGCGCAATCTCTATCTGGCTTCGTTTGGCATACTGCTCGCCGGTATCGTGCTCTTCTCTCGCGTGCTTTCGGCGGTGTCCGGAGCGTCGTCATCGCCGGCGTTGGTTCGCGCCGCAGCGGGCGGCGCCGCCGTATCGGTCGCCCTGGCCTTGTGCCTGGCGACGGTTCAGCGGAATGCTCTCTATCGCGACCCGCTCCTCCTGTGGTCGGACGCCGTCAATAAAGCGCCGCAGAAGGCGCGTCCCCATAATAATCTCGGCCACACCTACGCGGAGCGCGGCGACTGGGAGCAAGCCATCGAACAATTTCGCCTGGCTGCACAGCTCGATCCCGAATATTGGGTCGCCCAGGACAATTTGCGCGACGCCTATCTTCATCATGTCGGACGCCGCTGAATCGCGTCCTACCCGCCCATCCGCATCAGCGCTTGCCCATACTTGAGCAGTTCCTTTGCTTCCCGCCATTGATCGACGAAATTCAATCCGACCAGCAGAAGACTATGTCCGTCCTGCACGGCGCTCGCGATGAGGCAGCGGCCCGCCTTCCCCGTATATCCGGTTTTCACCCCGGTGACGCCGGGATCGAACAGCAGATCATTCGTCGTGTAGAGCGCGATGTGCCGCGTGCCGTTGACCGTGGCGATGTCCCTCATGACGGTCCGGACCATCGTGGAGAAGGACGGCTGTTGGAGGGCCTCTTCGGTCAGTTTGGCCAGATCGGCCGCCGTGGAATAGTGGCCGGGCGCGTCGAACCCGCACGGATTGGCAAAATTCGTATTGATCAGCCCCATCTGGCGGGCTCGCCGGTTCATCATGGTGACGAAGCGCTTGTGATCGCCTCCGATGTGCCAGGCCACCGCCTCGCAGGCGTCGTTGGCACTCGCGACCAGCATCGCCATGACGAGATCGCGCAGGAGGAATTCTTCTCCGGGCTTGAACTCGTATGACGAACGATGCACGACCGCGCGGCGGTCGATCGTGACCACCTCCTGGAGCGGCGCTGACTCCAGCGCGACCAGCGCGGTCATGATCTTGGTGAGGCTTGCGGGCGGGAGCCGGCGTGTGGAATTTTTCTCGAGCAGGACCCGTCCGGATTGAAGCTCGACCAGGTACAGCGCGGATGCCTTGATGACGGGCTGGACCGGCGCATCGCTGGCCGAACATGGCCAGGCACAAGCGGCCGACATACACATGGCCGCCAAGAAGCGCCCGCTGCCAAGGCAATGGGCCATGTCCCTGATCCTATCGGCCGAACAAGCCCTTCATGAAGTTGCCGGCTTTATCCGCGGCCGACTCCTCAGCCGGGGCTTGCGGCTCGGGCGCCGGTTGAGTCTCCGGCGGCGGCATCCTCTGGGGCCTTACTTGGCCCCGACCCGCGCTCGGCCGACCTTCGGTCATGTCAGGCCGACCGGTCGGCTGCCCCATTCCGGAACGGCCCATGCCGCCGCCCATCATTCCCATCATGCCGCCCATGTCGAACTTGGTGTACCCGTCGGGGATTTCGAACAACGTGGGATCCTGCGGTCCGATCTGGAGATTGTTGAGCTCTGTCAGCATCCGCTTCTTGTCGTTTCCTTCTTTGTAGAGCAGGTCCTGCTTGACGTTGATCCCTTCCTTGGTTCTCCAGGAAAAGCCGCCGTATTTCTTACCGTCCGTGCTCGTCGCGATGGTCTTGTACTTTGTCACCTTCACGCCGTTGAGCGTTTCTTCTCCCAAGGCCGTATCTTCATACGTCCATTGCGACGGATCATTCCTCTGTCCCTGGGCTCTTGCCAGTGAATGTTCCATGTACATGTTCTCGGACGGCATCAGCATCCACATGACCTTATTGTCGTACCGGAAAATCTGAACGGCTCCCTCGCCCGCCCCCGTCAGTGTTTCCTTCCGCTCCTTGGTCGGCGTGACGAAGATCTTCTGCTGCATCGTCCCTTCTTCGTTCTGGACGGTGGCATCCGCGGAATACTCCGCTTGAGGCCGAGTCATTTGAGCTGCGCCCGTCGGCAGTCCGGCCAGGAAGGTCACGAGGCCGACCGCCAGGACAACAATGTATGACATGATGGGCTCCTTCCCCTCCTTGAGGGGGATCAACTGGTTTGGACCGCCGCGCTTTCTCCCAACCTGTGCCGACCGGCCCGGCAAGCCGGGGCCAAAGGGTATGCCCCTAAGGGGAAGAAGTAAAGCAGAGATTGTGGCGGCATCGGCACGTGCGCCCTGCCTGGCTGACGGCTGTATGGCTCCTCCCTTGTCTTTTCGGGCCCTTGCTCATCATCACTTACCAAGGCTTGGCGTCTATCGACGAAGACGGCCCTCCAGTTTCCCATTATGCGATCGCCTCCCGCGGCAAGAACGCCGAGGCACACAATGGCTGAGACGACGACTTGCGGAGTCGTGAACGCATAGCCGGCCCATCCGGGCCGCGCCACGAAGCAACGAAGTCAAGGACGAGCGGGTCCTCGCGCACCGGCCGGGAACCCTCCGGGAAGTTTTGCTTCGACGGGCTCTTCGAGCGCATCGAGGATGATGACGGGGGTTCATTCCGTAGAATTACGGTTTACAAGGAGGCTGCGTTCGTCCATTCTTTTGAGTCCGGGACAGGTGCGCGGTCACTTGGAACAGGAGAGTATTTGCCGAACGTTTCCAATAACGTTCGAGGACCGTGCTCCTTTCATTGGTGACCCGGCTCATGGCATGGAAGGAAGAAGGAGCCGGTACGGCGATCAGGGCGGTAGACCTCCGTCGATCGGCCGGAGACATTTCATGACCGCTCATGACCGGGGCCGGACGTGTCTGCAATGAGCGATGCTGTTGCGCCTGATCGTTCCGTTGATCGACGGGCACGCTTCAGGTACTCCGACATCACGTTTGGGTTCGCGGCTGCGACCCTGATTCTTGCGGCCATCGCAGGGCTGTTCGTCCGGAATCTTTTCTTCCGCCTCGAATTGATCGAGACGGTGATCCATACCCATCATGTGATCCAGAAACTGGAAGAACTGGTCACCGACGTGGACGAGTTCGAATCCGCCGCGCTCGCGTACAGCCTGGCGGGCCGCACGCAGTACCTCGCCGAGTACAAGGCCAAGCTCGAGCAAGTCGAGAAGGATCTCAGGCAAGTCCGCGCGCTGAGCGCCAACAGTGCGCGGGAACGGGAACACCAGCAGCGCATTGAAACCGCCGTGCGCGAAATTCAACGGGACTTCGATTTGCTCGTCGCGCTCCCGCACGCGCAGGTCCCCGCCGACCATTTCGAGACAGAGGACGCATTGGTCGTCCGGGGAAAGCAGGCGGTGGAACGATTCCACGCCGCGACGGAGCGGGCACAGGAAGAAGCGGAACACCTACTCGATGGCCGCATGACGGCGTTGAAGCGGACATGGAACCACACGCTGATCTTGCTGCTGACCGGCATCGTGCTCTCGACCGCCATCATGGGGTGGCTCTTCTGGACGATTCGGACGGAATCCAGACGGCGCCGCCAGGTTCAACAGGCGCTGGAGCGCTCTCACGAGGAACTCGAGAGCCGCGTGCGTCAACGGACGCTCGAACTGGTGGCCGCAAATGACCGGCTTTCTACGCTATCGCGGCAGATTATTCAGGTTCAAGAAGACGAGCGGCGCAGTCTCGCGCGCGACCTGCACGACGAAATCGGACAATCGCTGACCGCCGTCAAGCTCAACCTCCAGGAGATCGAGGATCGAGCGGAAGGGACTCCGGCGCGTGTGCTGGTGCGCGATAGTCTGGAATTGGTCGGACAATTGCTCCAACGCGTACGGAGCCTGGCCCTGGAGCTTCGACCGTCCCTTCTCGATGAAGTCGGGCTCTATGAGGCGTCGAAGTGGTATGTGATGCAATTCGCCAAGCGGGCGGCATTGACCGTCACGTTCGACGCCGACCCGCAGCAGGAACGCCTGCCGGAAGAGGTGGAAATCGCGTGTTTTCGGGTGATCCAAGAAGCGCTGACCAACATCGTGCGCCACGCCCAGGCCACCCGCGTCTCCGTCAAGCTGGTTCATGCCGGGGACAGCGTAGAGGTGTGTGTCACCGATGACGGCGTGGGCTTTTCCCTGGAGGCCGCCAAGGCTCGGGCACGCCAGGGCGCCAGTCTTGGACTCTTAGGGATGGAGGAACGGCTTCGCCTCGTGGGGGGAACCTTGGATGTCGCCTCCAGCGAAGGCCGTGGGACCGAAGTGAGAGCCAGGCTTCCGCTTGCCGTGCTCTCCCAAGGGAGACCGGCCACATGAAGCAATTGAAAGTCGTGCTGGCGGATGATCATGCGCTCGTCCGTCAAGGTTTACGGGCGCTGTTGGACAAAATCGACTACGTGACGGTCATCGCGGAAGTCGGCGAAGGCAGCGAAGCGGTGAACGTGGCAAAAGCCGAGAAGGCGGATATTGTCCTGATGGACATCAAGATGCCCGGGTTGAACGGTCTCGAAGCGCTCATCCGGCTCAAGAAAGAAAATCCGGACATCCGCGTCATCATGCTGTCGATGTATGCCGGCGAAGAATATTTTCAAATGGCGCTCAGCGCCGGAGCGGCGGGCTATCTGCTGAAAGACGGCGACCGAACCGAGCTCGATCTCGCGCTCAAGGCCGTTGCCCGCGGCGAAACGTACCTCACGCCCGCCGTCGCCCAGTACGCCGTGCAAAACTATCGCAATCAGAAGAACCGAAAGGAGGGGCCGCTCGGGGTACTCACGTCACGGCAGCGGGAAATCCTCCAGCTCATGGCGGAAGGGAACACCAACAGGGAAATCGCGGCCAGGCTCTCGCTCAGCACGCGAACGGTCGAGAGTCATCGCGCGGACATCATGGAACGACTCGGCGTGCACGATATGCCCGGTCTCGTGCTGCTCGCGCTTCGCGCAGGCCTCATCAGTCCGCCGCAATAACGGAGCTCCCGCCGACTCTCTGGAATCAGGAGAACGGATCCCGCGTCCGTCGTTTCGCAGATGACTCCTTCGTCCGCCCCATGTTGCTCGGCGCGCGCGGACGTTTGGATGTCGATGTGCCGCGCACCGTTTGGCGGGTCGTGACGGTTTTCACGGGCCGCGGTGCGGTCTCGGCGCCCAGATCCTCGAGCAGGACCCTCAGCGGTTCGGCGATGGACCAGGCCTGCGCGAAGCAGCCGCGCGGGCGATGCGGCGCTTCGGCATCGAAGAGTTCCGAGATGTGTCCCAAGCAGGCCTCCCGCAGGTGATCCTCGAGGCCGCAGAGGAAGCGTCTGGCGTCCGCGCGGGTCTTGGCATTTCGGCCGAAACTCTTGACCCAGGCCGTGACGAACGGGCCGAGCAGGAAGGGCCAGACGGAACCTTGATGATAGGCGCTGTCCCGTTCGATCACGCCGCCCTCGTATCGCGGACGATAGCGGGGATCGTTCGGCGACAACGTGCGGAGTCCGACCGGCGTGAGCAGCGTGGATTGGACGAGGCGCAGCACTTGTTGCCCGCGCGTGCGAGAAACCAGGTCGTCGGTCAGGGCGATGGCATACACTTGATTGGGACGCAAGGAGGCGTCGTCACCGTCAGGCCCGTCGATCACGTCGTACAGATATCCCCCTTCCTCGTACCAGAAACGCTTCTTGAATGAGCGCACGGCGCGGCTGCGATCCCGCCGGCATTGCTCCGCGTAGGCGTCTTCCCCGAACCGTCGCGCAAGGGCTTCACCAATCTTGAGCGCCCGGACCCACAGCGCCTGGATTTCGACCGGCTTGCCGTGACGAGGCGTGACGACCCAGTCCTCGATCTTCACGTCCATCCAGGTGAGCTGCACCCCGGGAACGCCGCCCGTGACCAAGCCGTCGCCCTCCATTCGGATCCCGTACCTCGTGCCGCGCCGATAGCCATCGAGGATCTGCTTGACCGCAGGCCAGGCGACTTCCCGGATCCCCACCTCATGCTGCACCGCCTCGGCATACCGGCCGACTGCATCAATAAACCAAAGCGATGCGTCGATCGTGTTGTACTCGGGTGCTTCCCCGGAATCCGGAAACCGGTTCGGAACCATGCCCTCCGATACGTAGGATGCGAATGAGGCGATGGTCGTCCAGGCCTCGTCCGATCGGCCCGTGGCGAGACAGAGCCCGGGAAGCGAGATGAATGTGTCGCGTCCCCAATCGGCAAACCATGGATAGCCGGCGATGATCGTCCGCCCTGCCCCTCGCTGGACGAGGTAGGCGTCGGCCGCGTGACGGAGCGGTCCGGCCAACGAGTCGTTGCTGGCGGCCGCCTCCCGGCGTTCGATGCGGCGGCCTCGTTCCTCCTCGATCACTCGACCGGCATCGAGGAACTCGAGCGGTTCGGTCGTGAGGGCCATCACCGCGCTTTCATTCGGCGTGAGGGACAAGCTGAATTCGCCCGGTGACCACCAGTCTTCCTGATAATCGAGCCCCCGCTCGCGGTCGATCGGGAACTCGATGCGCCGATACCAATCCGGCGCGTGGCGGTAGTTCCCCGAGTGGAACGCGGTCACCCGTAAGACATCCTGGTAGGGCTGCCACGACACAACCCCGGGACCGGACATCGCCCCGCTGGAGAGCCGGCTGTTTTCATGGTGCGTCGCATGGTAGTCGCGTCCGGTCAGCTTGGGTCTCACGCGAAGGAGCGCCGCGGCCGGCCCCCCGCTCAACGTCCATCGCAGAATGACGATGTCGCGGCCGGAAACCGAGAGTAGTTCGCGACGAACGCGGGTCCCGTCGCAATCGAAATCCCACGTGGGCCAGGGCTCCGTCGTAAAACCAATGCAGCGCCGGTATCCCTCGGGATGGACGGCGCCCGGATAGAGGTTGGTGGAGAGCGGATACGACTCTTCACCGATGTCGAGCCATTCCTCCACCTGATTCACGAGTACGACGCGGTTGGTCGGAGGGGTCCGGGCGGTCAACAGCAGGGCGTGATAGCGGCGCGTGCTGGCCCCGACCACGGTTCCGGAGGCGAAGCCGCCGCGGCCGTTCGCCTCGAGCCACTCGAGGGTCAACGCGCGGGAGAAATCCTGACAGTCCTCTTTGTCAACGCGCATGGTCGATTCTCATCGCCGCTCAGCGCATTGGAGCCCAGGCAAGGCGCGTTTCGCTGTCATTCCCCCGACTGCTGGATCAGCTTCGCCACCAGACCGGTCCATCCTGTTTGATGACTCGCGCCGATGCCCGCTCCATTGTCGCCGTGAAAATACTCGTAGAAGAGGAGATAATCGCGCCAATCGCCGTCCAGCTGGAAGAGCGGGTGTCCCCCGAAGACCGGCCTCCTGCCCTCCGGGTCCTGGAGGAAGATTCGCGTGAGGCGGCGCGAGAGCTCGCCCGCCACGTGCCAGAGCGTGGCTTTCCTTCCCGACCCCGTCGGATATTCGACCTTGTAGTCGTCGCCGAGATAATAGTGGAACTTCTGAAGCGATTCGATCAGCAGATAGTTCACCGGAAACCAGATCGGACCTCGCCAGTTGCTGTTCCCGCCGAACAGGCCCGTGGTCGATTCCGCCGGCTGGTAGTCCACGCGGTGCTCGCGTCCCATCACGTTGAGCACGTAGGGATGGTCGCGGTGATACCGGGACAAGGCTCGAATGCCGTACGGGGAGAGGAACTCGTCTTCGTCCAACATGTACCGCAGCACGGACCGCAGCCGGTCACGGCTGACGAGCGACAGGAAGCGCCGGACGACGCCGTCGAAGGACTGGGTTTCGAGATGCTGCGAAAAATCGGGACGGTTTTCAATGAACCACTGCATCCGATGCTTGAAGCGCGGAAGGCTGTCGACGAGGTCCGAATCCAACGTTTCGACGGCGAACAAGGGAATCAAGCCCACCATTGAACGGACCTTCAGGTGTTGCTTCACGCCGTTCGGCAGGTGCAGCACGTCGTAAAAGAAGCCGTCGGTCCGGTCCCACAATTCGATCCCTTCTCCGCCGATGTTGTTCATTGCCCGGCAGATGTAGACGAAGTGCTCGAAAAACTTGCTCGCCACGTCCTCGTAGGCCCGGTTATCTCGAGCGAGCTCCAAGGCGATCGCCAGCATGTTCAGGCAGTACATTCCCATCCAGCTCGTGGCATCCGATTGCTCGATATGCCCGCCGGTCGGCAAGGGCGCGCTTCGATCGAATACCCCGATGTTGTCGAGCCCCAGGAATCCTCCCTGAAAGATATTCTTGCCCTCGGCGTCCTTGCGGTTGACCCACCACGTAAAATTCAGAAGGAGCTTGTGGAAGACGCGTTCCAGGAACCGGCGGTCGCCGACGCCCGTTCGCTTCTTTTCGATTTTGTAGACCCGCCAGGTCGCCCAGGCGTGCACCGGCGGGTTCACGTCGCCGAAGGCCCACTCGTACGCGGGAATCTGCCCATTCGGGTGCATGTACCACTCGCGCAGCATTAGCACGAGCTGTTCCTTCGCGAAGGTCGGATCCACGAGCGCGAGCGGAATGCAATGGAACGCCAGGTCCCAGGCGGCGTACCAGGGATATTCCCATTTGTCCGGCATGGAGAGCACATCGGCGTTGTACAAATGCGTCCACTCGGAGTTGCGTCCGTGCAGCCGCTCGCGCGGCGGTTCGGGCCCCATCGGATCGCCTTTGAGCCACCGGCTCACCTCGTAGTGGTAAAATTGCTTGGTCCAGAGAAGGCCCGCGAACGCTTGTCGCTGCACGCGGCGGGCGTCCTCGGAGAGGTTCGGGGGCGCGAGACGGTCGTAAAATTCGTTCGCCTCCTGAATCCGCTGCGCGAAGACGGCATCGAAATTATCGGCGGTGAAGCCTGCAATGGACTCGTCGTTCGTGAAACGCAGCCGAATGGTCTTGGAAGCGCCCGGTGACAGCGTCAACGCATAGTGGGCGGCGGCCTTCGTGCCCACATGGTCCGGGTTGACGGCGTTCTTGTCGCCTTGCACGACATAATCGTGAAACGCGTCCTTGACATATCGCGCGCCGTCCTGGTCTGCGTACAGCCTTCTGGTGTTCGTCTCGTTCTCCGTGAACAGCAAGGTCGGCTGCTGCTCGCAAAGCAGACGGCGCAGGCCATAGTACTCATGCTTCGTCTCGATGACGCTCGTCTCGTTCACCGGCTCGCCCTGGCGGAGCCGCGCGCGGCGCACGTCGGACCCCCAAGACCAGGTATTGCGATACCACAAGGTCGGCAGCAGTGTGAGCTCCGCCTGTTCGGCCCCCCGGTTGACGACGTGTAGCCTGATGCAGAGATCTTCCGGCGTCGCCTTGGCATATTCGACGAACACGTCGAAGTACCGGCGGTCGTCGAAAATCCCGGTGTCCACGAGCTCGAACTCCTGATCCAGGCGGCTTCGCCACCGATTCTCCTCCACCAGCCGAGCATAGGGAAACGCGGCTTGGGGGTACTTGTACAAGAACTTCATGTAGGAATGGGTCGGCGTGGAGTCCAGATAGAAGTAATATTCCTTGACGTCCTCTCCGTGGTTCCCTTCGTTGCCGGTCAGACCGAACAGACGTTCCTTCAGGATGGGATCGCGGCCGTTCCAGAGCGCGATCGCAAAGCAGAGATATTGGTGCCGGTCGCAGATGCCTGCGAGACCGTCTTCGTTCCAGCGGTAGGCGCGCGACCTGGCGTGATCATGGGGAAAATATTCCCAGGCCGTCCCGAAGGCGCTGTAGTCTTCCCGCACGGTGCCCCAAGCCCGCTCGCTCAAATACGGTCCCCAGCGTTTCCAATGCCGCTCGCGGCGCGCGTCTTCTTCGAGACGCTGCTGCTCAGCCAAGAGCGGAGGAGAGACGGGCCGACGATCAGATGCCATGGGACTCCTTCCCGAGAGGACGGCTACACCAGACTTCCGGTTGCGGACAAAATTGGCAAAAGGCTAGTACGGCGCGCCGTCGGAGTCAATTACCCGCGAAGTTCCCGACACATGTGTCGGACGCCGGTCACCGGCATCATGCGGTCATCTTCATCGGTCATCGCCCCTGCCCTCATCTCGAGAGCCGATGATGATGACGAAGTGGGCCGTCGTCCACACTGCGTGAAAGAGCATGACGGGAATGCCAAGGGGTCTTACCAGTCCCGGTCATGCCGACCGCATGTTATTGAACATGAGTAGGAAGTTTCACCGAACGCTATGAATCCAGGGAGGTATGTCATGAAATACACGGTTCTCGCGATTGCAGCCCTCGGCATGTTGACCCTCGGTTCGGGGCCGAGCCAGGCGGCGAATCCCATGTCCGACAAAGAAGCGTCGCCCACGCTCAAGGAGCGCATCACCAAAGACACGATCAAGGGTACGTTGATGAAGATGGAGGGCGAGTATTATTGGATCAAGGACAACGACGGAAAAGAGAACAAGATCCACGTCGACAAGAGTACGAAGATGGACAAAGTGGTCATCGGCGATCATGTGAAGGCCTACGTGACCGACCAGGGGCACACCACGACGCTGCAGCGGGATTGACTCGACTCCGGTTCGAAGGAGCGGCTATGGCGAAGTACGGCAAGGGCGCCCAGAAATCTGTCGCGCGGGCGATGCACAAGCGAAAGAAAGGCACGCTGAAGAGTGGCAAGAGCGGTCAACGGGTCAAAAGCCGGAAGCAAGCGATTGCCATCGGGTTGTCCGAAGCGAGAAAGAAGGGAGCAAAGGTGCCCGCGCGCAAACGCGCGCGGAAGCGAGGTTGATCCGATCGAGTCCCATCCCCTCACCGCCGTGAAGAAGCGATCACGACTTCTTCACGGCAACGCATCTCCACAGTGACCGCCGGCTAGAGCTTGAACAAGTCGATCGTCACCGTGAACCCGTAGGTCGGGCCTTTGTCCTTGTGATGGAGGCTGTCATTCCATGTCTCGAACCGGAAAGCCGCATAGGTGGCCGCTGCGGACCAAAAGAACTCCTTGCGGCTTTGACCGGTCGCATCGGTGAAGATGCCGGAATCCCAAGTGAGGGCGAATTCGATTTCCCAGTGCGGTGGATCATCGGATGTTCCGTACGGCCCCAAGCTCACCGACACCTGATACAGGAAGGAATACGGCTTGACATCGTGAACGAGCGCACCCGATTGAAGCCGGCTGTACCTCGCCATGCCCGAGAAGCGAAGATAGTCGGTGACGTAGTGCAGCGGAGTGTCTTTGATGACGGGAATGAAGGAGTCGAACGAGCTCCGCCGCACGCCGATCCTGGCGAATTCCTCCTGATAGATCGTGCCCACGGAAATGCCTCCACCGAGAAAAAGCTCCGGGCGATCATTCAAGAGACGGAGCCATCGCGTGAGCGAAGCATCAACCATCCCATCGGTGACGTCCTCCCGTTTCCGCCCCACCCGGATGGGGGCGTCGCCCAGGACCGGATGCACCAAGTTGTTCTGGATATATTCGGTCGGCTGCGACCCGGTCGGGCCTATCCCGAGCGTCAAGTTTGTGCTCCACCCAGGCCATTTCGCCCAATGCTCGGTCCAGCTCGCTGTGGCGAGATTCAGGCCGAATGATTCGTTGATCGTGGAATGGTAACGGGTGCCGGCTCCGTCGAATTCCGTGAAGCGATCGAAGGTGCCGCCGAACCGGAGGCTTCGAAATTGGTCCGGGTAGGCGATGCTGCCCCAATGGACCGATGGAGCAGGGGTTTCGGCGCGAGCAGCCTCAATGGCGAAGCTCGGAAGGCACAGGACGATGAGCCATGAAAAGAACCGGCGGTGTACGCCCACAAGACTTCATCAATAGGTGAAGGCTCAGTCGAGGAAAGCTCTCTAACTCCCTGGCATCCCGCACGATCACCTCTAGTGGGAGAGGACCTAGAACACGCGTGCGGCCAGGACAAAGAAGGTCGGAGCCCTTCCAGGGAGGGGGACATGTGATGCTATCGGGGGGATACCGGAACGGCGGCGTTTCGGGTTAACTATGCGTAATGAGTGGCCTGTCAGGAGCACATGTTGAATAGAGGTTCACGATGGAAACACCGCTTGTGGTCGATCGCGTCAGCTCGTTGTTGAAAGCCGTAGGGATCATCGTGCAGATGGTGCGTCAGGACATGCATGCCGAACGGCCGAACGACGTGACGACCAAGAGTCACCCGCCCCGGATGGAACCCTACCGGTACAATCCCGCCGAATGGTAGTCACTAGGGTCGCTTCATCAATTCAATCAGATCCTCGAGCGCCTGCAGGAGTTCCGGCATGGTGGGGAGAGGCCGAGCCTGCCCCTTCTCGGTTCGGGTCACCGTACGAAGGACCGCGGGCAAGCTGAATCGGAGTTGATCCAACAGCGAGAGGCCGTTGGCTTTGGCCCTTCGCTCGATTTCCGACTGTGTCTGGACCGGAAGGCGGCGCCAGAGCTCGGAGAGCCGCGTCAACTCGGAAGACTGAGTGGTCGTGCCGCCGATGACGTCCGAGGACTGCGCTGGCATGAGGGCGAAATGTACACTCGCCCAGCCGGGTCTTGCAAGCGCGAGCAACGGGTTTGTCGCAGCGATAGCCGCGGCTAAACGGAGTCCAAGAGCGCGGGCGCTTCATTTTATTTTCGAAAGGCAAGGCCGGTTCGGCACCCACGCCTCGAGGAGAATCATGAACCGTCTCAATGTCCCGCTGGATTTCGAAACCTCGCTATTGCTTCCGAGAATCAATAATCGGTACATTAAAACATCTTAGTGGAGGAGGTCATATGCGAAAACCTGACTTATTGAAGGCTCTCCAAACATTTTCGTCGATCGTCGCGGAGAAGAACGACATCGCCGCGAAGGAGTGCCAGATCATCGACAAACTGAATCGCGCGTTGAGCCAGACAGGGTACCGGATTGTGCCCATCGAAGGTCGATCCATGCCCAATCGCCGTGGTCGGCCGCGAGGATCGAGAAATAAGGCGCGGGCGGTTCTGCCTGAAGCATCAAAGAACGGCGTGGTCAAGCGCGGCCCGGGCCGGCCAAGACTGAAGAAGGTGGCTTGATCGTCGCACACAGCGATTCGTGAGCGTGGCGTTCTGGTTGCAGCGGTTTCCGATCAGTGGGCTTCGCCCGCCAACATCGCACTCGTTCTTCGTCCATTCCTGACTTCTAGGAATTCCAGCAAGGCTTTCGGAGCACCAGCCAGTGCCATTGTCAGCCATGGTCTGGCCAGCTCTGTTCATGCTGTTGCCCAACGGGCGCGGATCCAGGACGCATTGTGATCGTACGATTAATCCGTGTACAGTGGCCCCAATACATCGAGGCCGCTCAAGTATGGACCGTTCGTGATGAGTAGGACGGCTGTCGTCATCCGGCTGCTGATACTTCTTCTTGTTTTCTCAGCCGTCCAATGGCCGCCCCCCATGCATTCGTTCGCGCTGCACGCCGACGAGGCCTGGCAGGTGATCGCTGATGAAGGGTGTATCGCAGCGTTGGCTAGCCTTGTACCCCCTTATGACGGGAAGAAAGTTTTCCCCTATACGGCGGTCATCTCGTCTCCGTCCCTGGCTCACTGGTCTCCTTCGGCGCGCTCATCGACGAAGGAAGCTCAGGGTATCGACTCGTTGCTGTCGCAACTAGCCCAACCCCGCGCCCCTCCCTTCGTGAGATAAACGAAGATATCGAGCGACGTCGGGCGAACCAGGGAGGTCTGCCTTGCCGCCTGGTACGTCGCGTCGCCCTGTAGTGCCATCCAGTTGCGGCTCCGGTGCGGAAGCCGCGAGGAGGGCATGGGCCCTTCTTTTTCCACACCAGGAGATGTTCGTGTCGCCGGACCCCATATTCTTTCGCGATCTTGCCACTGTCTTCATCGCCGCTATGCTCGGCGGTGCGCTTGCATGGGCCGTCCGTCAACCGTTGATTCTCGGCTATGTGCTGGGCGGGATCGCAATCGGCCCCTTTACGCCAGGACCGGCCATCTCGGATCTCCATACGTTCGAACTCTTCGCCGAGATTGGCGTCGTGCTGCTGATGTTCTCGATCGGCATCGAGTTTTCCGTCAAGGACCTGATGCAGGTCAAATGGGTGGCCCTTGCGGGAGGGCCCCTCGGGATCCTGATGTCGATCATGCTCGCCGCCGGCGTCGGGAGCCTGATCGGGTGGCCGCTCACACAGAGCATGATCATCGGCGCCGTCATCTCGATGGCCAGCACAATGGTCCTCGCCCGGCTGCTGTTGGATCGGGGTGAACTCCGTACCCGTCACGGGCGCGTGATGATCGGCATCACGCTCGTCGAAGACTTGGCGGTCGTCGCCATGACCGTGCTCGTCCCGGCGCTCGGTACGCTGGACAGCGAACGTTTTCACCTCATCGGTCGCGCATTGGTGAAAGCGGTGTTGATTCTGGTGCCGGCCGGCTACTTGGCGGCCAAAGTCATCCCGGCCGTGTTGACCCGCGTCGCACGCACACAGAACCAGGAGCTCTTTCTGCTCGTCGCGTTGGCCATCGGACTGGGAACCGCGGCGGTGACCCAGATGGCCGGTTTGTCCCTCGCCTTGGGTGCGTTTCTGGCCGGCCTCATCATCAGTGGGTCCGATTACGGCCACGAGACCCTGGCCCGGCTACTGTCGCTGCGTGATGCGTTCGTGGCCTTGTTCTTCGTGACCATCGGCATCCTGATCGACCCTCGCGTGATCATCGCCAATCTCTCGATGCTCCTGACGATGATCGGTCTCATCGTCGTGGGGAAATGTCTGATATGGACGGTCGTGGTACGGCTATTCCGGTATGGCTGGCCTACCGCCTTCCTGGTGGGCGTCGGACTGACCCAAATCGGCGAGTTCTCGTTTGTCCTTGTGCAGGTTGCCAAGAACGCGGGACAGGTCGGCAACGATGTCTACAATGCGACGCTCGCCGCCTCGCTCATTACGATCCTGCTCAACGCCGTTCTTGTTCGCTATGTGCCGAGTTGGATGGGCAAGCGTCAACTGGCGCGGGAGAAGCTGGACCGCGCGGCCGTATTGGACGAAGAATCGCTGAGTCAGCACGTGGTGGTCTGCGGGTACGGACGCATGGGGAGCGCGGTGGGGAAGGCCCTGGATAGTTTCGGAATTCCCTATGTCGTCATTGAACGGGATCCCGACATCGTTCGGCGATTGCGAGCGCGCGGGATCCCTTGCCTGTATGGTGACGCTTCTCACCAGGAATTGCTTGCGAAGGCTGGAATAGCCGCGGCCTCGCTGGTCGTCGTTGCATTGCCGGAGATCGAGCCTGCGTTGCTTGCGGTGCGCCGCGTCCGTGCGTCCAATCCCACCGTACCCATCCTAGCCCGCGCTCACGGAGAAGCGGAAGCCGACAAACTGGGCAGCATGGGAGCGACTGAAGTCATTCAGCCCGAGGCCGAAGGGGCGGCCACCATGATCCGGCACGCCTTGCATCGATTTGGACTGCCCAAAGATCAGATTCTCGATTATGTCCAACGCTATCGCGGCAGCGTGGGTGGCCCTGCGCCGGCTCCGAGGGAGGAGACGCGACTCGACATCCGATCTTGACCCGCTTTCGGAAAGCGACCATACTACCGTCTTTCATCCGGCACTGATCCAGCGCTTAACCGTGCCTTAGATGAGAGGTGACGCCATGGATACGGTTCGGAGAGAGGTCCTGTATCTCGCCCGTGCCTGCGAATATTTCCTCTCTTCAACGTCCGACCCTCCCCTTAGCCATGATGAGCGCGACCTCGTGGTGTATTACATCAACGAGTTGGCGCAAAAATTCGAGCTCGAGCGCGTCGGCAGGAATCCCTACCCTCACGCGTAACGGGGGTTTCGTCTTCTTGCAGTCGCTTCGGCATCGTGGCACGAAAAAGTGTGAAGCCGCGTTCTCCTGGAGAAGGTGTGAGCAGTGCCTAGGTCTACGCCGCCCGTTCCCCGCCTTTCACCGTTCCACGCCAGGCACCCGTTTCCTGTCCTCGGGATTCAATATACGATTTGAGCGATCAAGATCGCCCTGCACGCGCTGGGACACCAGACCCACCGCGTCTCCCGTCTGATCGATCACTCCTTGTGGATCGTATTCCATCCGCACGGTGACCGTGCAGCTGCCGTTGGAGAGCGGTTGGAACGTTACCGTGCCGGCCGTCCAAGCGCCGCCGATGCTTTTCCAAGCAATACGCTGATCCGGCATCTGTTCCATAATTTCCGCGTCCCACGCCTTTTCTTTTCCTCCGATTTCGGCCCTTCCGGTGCAGGCGTTTGGCATCCAGCTGCTGGACCTGTTTGACGCCCTCCATGAAGTGTTGAAATTTTTCGCACTGGGTCCACTGGTTATAGGCGATTCGGACCGGCACGTTGACGTCAACGGACTTCTCGATCATCGACATAAAATCCTCCAGGTGAGCCATCACCTCTTACGATACCGTGCTTGATGATCGGCCGTACTAGGCTAGCCCCGAAGGCCGTCAGAATGGAGCGCACGGGGCTTGTCCATTGGTCAGGCACCGTTCGATACCTTTAGCTACTGCCGTATCGCCACGATCTGATCCTTGATCTTGTCGTAGGTCTGCTGAGGGACGATGTGCCTCTGTACTAGATCTTCCACCCTGTCATAGGGACGTTCGGCGGCGATTCGTTCCGCCGTCGCGAGATCCACCTGGGAGAGCGTAGTCAGGTCTGCCACGGTGGCGGTGTTGATATCGACTAATCCCGAAGAGGGCGGCGGTTGCGAAATCCACCAGACGTTAAAGGCCCCAACCGACGCCGTGATCACGGCGATGAGAATGATGATGGTGGGAAAGACGAAAAGTGTGGCGCCGCTCTCGCTCGGAGCGGAAAAACGATCGTCCACGGTCGCCGCCGTTACCGGCCTGTTGTGGACTGTCCGGTACCCGCACTCTGCTCGATGGAATGGTCCAACGATTGGTAGTAGTTCATGTCACGCTCCGCCGGGTTTGCCGCGTTGTCTCCCATCTGCTTGACGTCTTGCACCGCTTGGTCGGTATCCGGCAAGCTCGAGACGCCGGGCGCGTGAATCAATGGCGACTGCAATTCGTGAGACTGTGCCTGCGAGTCATGCGGTCTTTGCCGGTCCTCTCTCCCCGCCCGATCGTCCGGCTTCGTTTCGGCGATGTTCTCCGCTGGTATCCGGTTCTGTCGAGCGGCTTCTTGCGCCCCTCGAGCCTGCCGAACCGCTTCCACGGAGATCTTCGTCACATCGCGGGGCCGGGCCTGCGCCCATGCATCAGGTGCAAGGATTCCCCACAGCAGAAGACTGATCACGGCGCTTGCCACCATTTGGACAGACATTTTCCTGATCGATGACACCTCCATCATCCATCGCCACCTCTTCAGCCGCAGCTCTCTCTATCCCTGAGTTCCCGACCGTCCAACTCTAGGACTCTGCCCTGTTTTCTTCATGCGTCGCCATCCATATCGTGGTCGGAGACCTGAGGTTGGAAACGCGCACGCCCATCACCTTGTCCTGATCGGCCGCCCTGTCCCGGGGAGGCGCCGGCGGCGCGTGAAATGGAGAAACATGGAAACGCGGCACATCGGCTCTCTCCGGGTTTCACTGGCCGGGCTCGGCTGCAACAATTTTGGGAGGCGCCTGGACTACGTGCGGAGCAAAACGGTCGTCCATGCCGCCCTCGCGTCCGGAATCACGTTCTTTGATACGGCCGATATCTACGGCGGCACCCGGAGCGAGGAATTTCTGGGGCGGGCGCTCGGTACGCGGCGCCGGGAGGTGGTTGTGGCGACGAAGTTCGGCATGCCGGTAGATGAGCATCGAACCGGCGCCAAACCGGCATATATCCGTCAGGCCGTGGAGGACAGTCTCCGCCGACTCGGCACCGACTATATTGATCTGTATCAACTCCATCAGCCTGATCCCTCCACACCTGTCGGCGACACGTTAGCTGCCTTGGATGCGCTGGTTCAGTCGGGGACGGTCCGGGAAATCGGGTGCTCGAACTTTTCTGAGAGCCAGCTTCGGGAGGCCCAGCAGGCCGTACGGCCGGACGCTGCTCGGTTTGTCAGCGTCCAGAATGAATACAGCCTGCTGTGTCGTGATCCGGAGAACGGGGTGCTGCAAGAATGTCAGCGCCAAGGACTGGCGTTCATTCCCTATTTCCCCTTGGCAAGCGGCCTTCTCACGGGGAAATACCGCTTGGGTCAGCCTGTTCCGCCCGGGTCGAGGCTGGCGTCGCAGTTCGGCAAGGAGCCCTTCACGGAAGACAACCTCCGCGTCGTGGAATCGCTTCTCCGTTTTGCGACCTCGCGGGGACACACCTTGACGGACCTCGCCCTCTCGTGGCTGTCGACTCGGCCAATGGTGGCTTCGGTGATCGCAGGCGCCACATCACCCGAACAGGTGCAGAGCAATGCACGAGCCGTCTCCTGGCACATTCCCGAGGAGGATCTGAAGGAGTTGGACCGCCTGCTGCCGCGTCCGGCACCGGTCACCGGGTGAGCCTGACCCGCTACCGGTTTCTTTCGGCCTGTCACCACATGCAAGACAGGCTGTCTTTCAGGATCAAGCGACGCGGAAGCCCGCCCCGCTTGACCCACCGAATTACTGAGCCGGTCCCCTTGCCCTTGTCCCATGTCCCTACCTTCCCCAGGAGAGACACCTTCCCGCCGCGACGTTTGGGCAAGGGGCAAGCCAGGCTTTCAAAAGGAGAGCAATTTGCACGTGGCTCTCGTCGAAGCATCCCTCTTCGTGGCGCGGATGGCGTGTTCCGGCTCCGAGGGTCGGGCACGGGTGGTCGCATGTCTAACCTGGGAGGTGTCTCATGATGGGATGGCGGTATGGATCGTGTGCTCTGTCGTTGTGCCTGGCGAGCGTGGCGGTGTCGGCAATGCCGGGATCGCAGGCCGGCGCAGCCGAGTGGCTCGCACCGGCTCCGCAAGCCAACATCAAAGCCGATTGGGTCCAGGACGTCGGGAAGGGGTTGCGCTCGAATCGATTCAGGAACGTGTTCATGAATCAACCGTTTGGGTGCGATCAATGCCGGATCCTCCAGTACCTCGCGGATGCCGCCGAGGCGCTCGAGAGTCACCAACCGAAGCTCGCGAAGAGCTTCGTCCGGCGGGCGCTGTCGGTCTTGGACGCCGGCGTCGATGAGGGGTGGTATGACGAGGACGACGTCCGGCCCATTAAACGTTTGATCCTCAACAAGGCCAAGCAGGGGTTTCAGGCAGCCGGTGCGTCGGAACTCGCGATGTCGGTTCCCGAGAAGCCGGGCCAAGACCCTCGGTATCAGCGCGGGGCCGACCCGATGTTCAGCGGATCGGACGAGTCAACCGAGTACGGAAGTCGCCGGGATCGATGGTCCGGATATACCTCCCAACGGAAACTGGGGTTGACCAATGAACCTCCCGATCGGGACGGGTACGCCGATGAGTTCGGCCGGACGACGGGCGGCAGTGGTCCCTATTCGGACCGGTATGCCGATGAAGTGCAGAAAATGAGTGAGATGGGAAGGAAGAGCTCGGCTGGGAGCCCCTTCGCCGGGATCTATGGTGACGTGGTCGAACGCTGGGCCACACAATCAGGGTCCGGCGGTTGAGTCACAATGCCGACAGGGAGGGGGCAGGCATGTTGGCGAGAATGCCATACGCCTGCTCCTCTCCCCGGTCTCCTTCAGCGCTGCGACCGCTCTTGGTCCTGGCTCTGAGCCGCTTGGTGATCCGGGCCGCCGCTGCCCTTCTGCTGCTTCATACCCATATCTTGACGTGGTCCCCGCTCATCCGACCGCATGCCGGCCTGATTTCCGCCCGACTCGCGGGACATCTCGTCGCTTATCCGCGTAATCGATGTCACGGTTCCATCCGGCCTCACTCGGGCTTCGATGCGGTCTCCGACGTTGAACTCCTGGTCCAGGGCCGGTCCTTTCGCGACGATCAATTCCCTTTCCTGGCCTGACGGCTCTTTCACAATGTAAAAGAGGTCCCGGTCGAAGGTATCCCGATCAAATTCGACCACTTCGCCCGCGACGATGATTTCCCCTCGGACCTTTTGGGCGCGCTGCTCGCCGGATCGGGATTGGCCCTCCTGAGGCTTACGGTTCCGCTGCTGGTCTCCGGACTGTTGTGCCAGTTCCGGACGATCCAGAAACACCTTGTCTCCGTTGGCTTGAAGCTTGCGGGCCATGAACACCTCATTGCCACGGATCTTCTGCGTCTGGCCCCATGCCGTGATCGTGTCGCCTCGGCGGATATCGAGATCCTGAAGCTTCTCGGTATTTCCCAGGTCCACGATGCGTCGCCCCTGGTCCGTTTCGATCTGAGCCAGGAGGTTTTGCTGGTCGCTGTTCGCCAATGGTACGGGTTTCATCTTTTTCAATGTGCCTGTGATCTTCTCCCAGCGTGATCCTTCCTGCCGGCTTGCCTGCGATTGCGTCGGATCCTGACCTTGGTTCTGATCCATGCCCGTCTGCCGGCCGGAATTCATACCGGCTTCGATCGTCGCGCCGGATCCGAGCAGCAGCGTCGAAAGACACAGGACACTCGCTCCGTAGCACCATGTCGTGGATGTCATCATCGGCTCTCCTTTCTGATTGTGAGGTGGAGGTGGTGAATGAAGTTCTGCAGCAACGAAATTTCGCAATCGCCGTACCACTCGCACGACTTGCGGGATGGAGGGAGGCCGGTGACCTAAGGCAGGCGGAGTGAGTATTGAGCCGTTCGATCTATGTCGAGCGAGGATGCCTCACCGGTATCCGGACGGCTCCGCTCGCCATGCGCTGCCTGACAAAGTGTCTGGTGCAGAACCGTTTGTCCGGCGGCAAGGCACCGCGGCGGGAATGTCCAGCAATGCGCTGTTCCGCGCCGAGTCAGGGGCTGCCACTCCAGGACTTCCCAGCATGCCATCACCCCTCCTACGAGCCGGTGTGATGCGCGGTGAACAAAATGTCCTGCCGAGAGAAAAGTTTCGTGCCGAAGAATCGGCTCAACGGTTCGGAGATCAGCGGGTGTCCAGAGTGGAACCAGCACCGCAGGCTCGTTCGTGATGGACTGAACCGCTTTCCTGAGATCGGCATGGCCCGCGCCTGCCTGATGGCCCGGTTGCACCATGCTGGAGCAGGACGAGGCTTTTTCCGCATCCAGGGAATGACCCAGGAAAGCGAATCGA
>DASTSI010000262.1:0-4274 GCA_035760745.1 Nitrospira sp.
CCACCAGTGAAGCCATGTCTCCAGGTTGCAGGGCGATTCCCTGTAATTGAACAGCGCCGTTGCGCAGCGTTCCTGCTCGGGACTGGTTTGACGCGCCTCGATAGAATGTCACGATGTCGTCCAGGCTATCGGACTGACCTATGTGCATATTCGGCGCCGAATGCCCGAGATCCCGTAGCCCGGGGGTTTTGAACCGGGCGATCGGACGGGCCAGCAGCACGTCGTCCGATAGTGGACACGGTTGCTGGTTGGCGCACAGGATGCTTCGGATCTTCGCCTGCGGAGCCGGGCGCCGAGATCGGTCAGTCCGGGATTTCCGGCAGTGGGGATGGCTCGGAACGGCTCCAGTGCTCCTGGGTGAAGCTCCGTAGCGGGAAGGAACTGGTCGAGGCGTTCACCGACCGCCTGCTCGGCCCCCGCTACGCCGGCCGTTTGAGGGGGACCTGCACTGCTGCTTGACGAACAGCCATAGTAGGGGCTCGATGCTGCAACTAGGATGAATAAACTAAGGAATCGGCTGATATGACGACAGCGGTGACATTGAGCCATGGTCTTTCCCTTCAGCTGGAGGGCGTTACAGAAAGTGTCAAGGACACTCGTTTTCGGGTTGGTATGATTCGAATACCAAGCCGAGTAGCTCAATCACGCGCGGGTCGAACTGAGTTCCTGACGCGACGCGTAGAATCCGATAGGCAATTCGGTCTCTGGTGCCGAGAGGAGTTGGGCCCGGCATTTCGATGGCATCGAAGGCATCGGCCACGGCAAGGATTCTGGCCCCAAGGGGAATGAAAGCCCCGCGAAGGCCGTAGGGGTAGCCGAACCCGTCCCAACGTTCATGATGATGCGCGACCAGGATCGCAGCCTCGCGCAGGAAGATAAAGGACTCCAGCATCTGGGCCCCGATCCACGGATGGCTCTGCATCCGCGCATAGTCCTCTCCTTCAAGACTGTTGACATGCAGCAAGCACGGCGTCGCCAGTTGGCCGATGTCGTGAAGGTAGGCTGCGAGCTTTAGATGATGCAATTCGACTGAGGACAGGCCAGCCGCCCGCCCGATCTTGATAGCCATCTGTGCCGTTCGTGCGCCGTGCCCCCGCTTCCCCGGGATAAATCTCTCCATTGCTCGTCCTACGTGGCGCACGAGGACGCTCTCGACGTCCCGACGAGAGGCGTCTGGCAGCCGTAGCTGATCAATCTGTGAGAGAAGGCGCTGCACGAGTGCGATCTGCGGAGTGGTGGAAATCGAGACATGTGTCATCGTGACCTCAAAAAAAAGCCCAAGATCATCTGAGATGATCTTGGGCTCTGGGTGCGAGACCTCGGGCCTCTATATTATCGAGCCAGGCTGTCCTTCATGAACCATCGCTTCTCTTGCCGGCCATGAGGGGTTGCTGAAGAACCCACATTTCATAGAGCGGGACCGCCATCATGACGAGGAAGCTGAGCATCATGAGCATGTCCCCCATCAACATCGTGAGCACAAAAATCGGCGAGACGTAGCTGATGAGCCATGGAGAGGCCAGATCAAGCATCACTCCCCCAAATCCTCCCCATGTCACGGCCGCCTTTAATCGATGACCGGCGCCGGTGAGGTACATCACATGGACCAAGATCATGAACACCACCGGCATCGTGAAGAGGTGGAAATGCGTCACTTCCGCCAGTTCACGGAATGACATGGGTTCGCCGAAGGTGGCGTCCGATCCGCGATAGTGGTCCGCGATACCTTGCGGCGATAACCCGGTCATGCTGTGGGCCCAAAAAAACGAAAAGAGAAAGCCGGCCAGCATCAGCATGAGAAACAGCGTGTACAGGAGCCGAATATGACGGTCAGAGTCGCGAAGCCTGAACCGTTGATTGAAATTTCTCATGCGAGGACGCGGGGTCCATGTGCTTAATCCCCGAATATCGTCGAGAAAAAGCCTTTGTCAGATTTACGCGCTGCCACCGTGTCGCTCCCGATTCCTGCGGGCTTGAGATAGAACTCGTCGATCAGCACGAGCGCTCGTTTAATACCGGCGCTCATCGAGCGAACCGACATCGTCGCCCCGCTGATGTTGATAATGTCCTTGTTGATTCGGATGGGATCCATACAGGTTTTGCCCTCATACTGTACATTGAAACGCTTGGTCCGGACCTCGCTCCCACGCGCCTCGCGAAAGACCAGCAACTCCACGTTTGAGACTCGCCCTCGCTGATCGGTGCCCACCATATAGGTCATGGGTTTGTGTTTGCCGATGGTATTTTGAACGATGGCGTAGCCATCTACGTGCGATCCCGTCTCACCGATGTAGATCTCGAAGGATTCCTCCGGAAATTTCCAGCCGATGCGATTCTCGATAAGGCTCTTTTTCTCCTGGGTGAGTTGGATGGCGTCCTTCCGAATTCGTTCCGATCGGGGGAACATGAGCTTCAGCGCTTCCTGTTCCGTCAAATAGACTTCGGCATGGGTCATCTCTTGCTCAGTGAGATACCGCTTCAACTCGGAGTCCCATATTCGCTCCGCTCGAACATCGAAAGGAAGGAGAAATAATGTCAGGGCAATAAGCCTGATCCAGGTTCGAAGGGTCATGTTGCCGTACACCCTTTCTCTTGGAGAGTGGAACTGATCCGTCGGGCGACCGAGGCCTCGGATTCTTGTGAGGGGTCGACCGGCCACCATTTTGTGGCTTGCTGCGTAATGCCACCCTTCAGATGCCAACGTTGTCGGTTTTCCAGCACGCTCACGGAGACCACGTCGTTGAGTCGTTTGACGGCGATCGTCATGCGAGCCCGCTCCCGATTGCCGAATCCTTCTCGTTGAAACACGCCGTAGGGCCGTTCGGCGCCTTCCATCTCGATCCAACCTGTCTCGATGAGCCCTTTGTCTTTGTCCTGTAGCTGGGATGGACGATCCTTGACCGACTCTAGCGCCGCATCCCAGACGACGTCGTAGGAGCAGACGTAATACTGATCTTTGCTACCGCTGAGAGAGGCACAGCCAGCGGAGACCACGATGAACCAAATAATGAAAGAGCCAAGTCTCATGATGTATCGCATGGCTCCGCAGCCCCTTCTGAATGAAAGGGCTGCGGAAGGTGCCTTAAAAATACGTCGCGGCGGAGATCACGAATGCACTGTCGTGGATCCGCTCACTCGTATTCGGGTTGAATGCTTTCGGCTGGTATTGATAACTGATCTTGAACACAGCATCTTCGATCGGCCGATAGTTTAGACCAAACGAGATCTGTTCGAGATTGCCCCAGCCACCCGTTCCATTGCTGTTGTCGAGATTGGTGTTGACTTTGTCGTAGCGAATTACCGCCGTAAATGTCGAACCTTCGCCGAACCGTTTGGGAGACCATTTGCTCAAAAAGTCCGGCATGAAATGGTAGTTGCCCTGAATGTAAAAGCCGTTCATCCGTTGGGGAGGGATCCCGATGCCGCTATTGCCGCCGATGCCGGTCAAGAGAGATCCGGGGGAAAACCCTAACGTATTCGTTTGGATAGCCCGAGAGTTTCCCCTCGCGTAAGCCCAGGCGGCTTCACCGATCAACTCGAATGGACCTCGTTGCAGCGTCCAGTCCACGGCCATGATGCTCAGCGGGTTGTAATTGCCGTTAGGCGCCCCATTGCCATGGTAGCCAGACCCCGCGACTTCGACCCCGAGCATCGGGCTGTAGGCCAAACGGCCTACCACCGCCTTACCGTTGTTAACATCGAAACCATCATCTGAGCCGCATTTCCGTTGGCGCGAATTTCTTGTGCCATTCTCTTCATTGATCCGAGGAGATCCATTCGGCTGATAGGAGCAGGGTCCTGTCGTGAAGTACAACTCGTAGTCGAGTTTGCTGGTTCGTCCCGGATAGAAAGTTCCATAGAAGCCGGCACCTGTTTCCGACATCGTTGAAGGGATAATGAATTGGCTCACCAGTGGCCGATCGGTCAGGTCGTTCAATGGCGAATCATGCAGAAGGTTAAACTTGCCGACCGGCAGCAAGAGAATGCCGGCGCGCAGGTTGAATGGTTCATTGACGAGATAGTCTATATGGGCAAATTCGAGGCTGAATTCGGTGTTGCCGGTCTCTGTAATTCCGTGCTCGATTTCGATTTCTGATGCCATCTTTACATGTTCCGTGATGTCTGCGTAGATAAACGGCACGAATCGTTGCTGATCGAAGTTGTTCGTTATGCCCCCGTATCCATTCTCAATGCTGCCCTTTCGCTGTGACCGGTATTGAATATCCATATAGCCGCCCACGATGGCCTTCGGGGCTGCGACGAACGGTTTGGCG
>DASTSI010000263.1:0-21410 GCA_035760745.1 Nitrospira sp.
ACCGAAGAGTTTCGAATTTCATCATCACATTGGCCTGCGGCGACACGTCGCGGAAGATCGACGCAGTCTCGGCCAGCTCCAGCCGAACGTCGAACACACCGGGCTTCACGACCGCCGCACGATCTCCAGGCATGGTCAGCACAAGCTGCTGCAGCGGCTGAAAATTCCTCACCGGAAATGGTCCGAACCCCTCGGCACCCGCGGCGGGAGGCGTGCTGCACAACAACACCGGTAGCCACGTGAGGAGCAGGAGAACATCCGTGAGCGCCCGGTTTCCCCGCCGCCTCCGAACGCCGGGGCTAGTAGGGGAAATCGAGGCCGGCAAAGATCGCGCCTCCCTCTCGGCTATAACCATAATCGATCCGTCCCACGACGTTGGGACGGATGATGCCGCGAAAACCCATCCCCGGCGTCATGCGGTACTCTTTGAAGCTCACGTCTTTGAACGTATTGAACACCTGTCCGGTATCCAGGAACGGCGCGATCTCGAAGTCGGCGACCACACCCGCCACTTTTGCACGCGCCACATGGATCCGCTCTTCCACGCTGAACGCGATGAGGTGTTTGTCGATGAAGCGATCCACGCCGTAGCCGCGGAGGTTGTTCTGGCCGCCGAGCGAGCTTTGCTCGAAGAACGGGACCTGCGTGCCGAGCGTTGCCTGGAGGTCGGCGCGAACCACGAGGATGGCGCGCTTCGATTCACTCGGGAAGAGCTTCTTCACTTCAAGCTCGTACCGCGAATAGACTGGATGGTCGCCGTTGCGGATATTTTGGTTGATCTCCGCATACGCGGTTACCGCCATCCCGTCGGTGGGCGTAATTAAGTTGTTACGGGTGTCGTAGTAGAACGTCGCCCGATGTCCGACGATGATCGTCTCGCCCTGCACGCCATCCACGGTGGGAAAACGGTTGCCGGTAAACGGAAGATCGGTCGCGCCGCGCTGGAGCTGGACGTCGCGCACGCGTTGCGCCACCGCAATCTGCGTCACTTCGTTGGCATACACGCCGAATCGCCAATAGGCGCGTCCTTCCCGCGCGGTATAGTTCGTCTGGTCGTCCAGTGTCGTGGTTTGGCCGAGCCCGAAAAACCGCGACGTGGCGTTCTTGAAAAACGTCCCGCCGAAGTTCAAGAAATAGCGCCCGTTGCTGAACGCCGGGTCCACATAGTTGAAGACCAGCTTGCGTTCGATTTTTTCCGTGAGTGAGGCGATGAACTGCATCTGTCTCCCGCCCGGATCGTAGCGGAAGAGATTGAACACGCCCCGTGTCCCGACGATCGAGTTCCGGATCAGCATCGGAGCGAGCAAGTACTTCAGTTCGCCGTCGGGATCCGTAATCAGGATGGGAACGATGAGCCCGGCATCGTTTCCGTCGTTTTTTGAAGTCGAGGCAGAAGGGACAGGAAAGATTTGCGTGTCGGCCTCGGCGTCGGTGACCCGGCCGGGGCCATGTCCCGCGAGCAGGCATACAAGAAGCACTACGATGCCGCGCAGGATCGCCATGGGGCGCTCTACCACACTATGTCATGGAGTCTTGATCTTGTCGGATTTCTTCCGGAGCTGCCCGAGCAGCTCGGAAAATGTCCCATTCCGGAGAATCTTGGTGAACTGCCCTCGATAGTTGTTCACGAGACTGACGCCGTCGACGACTACATCGTACACGCGCCACACCGAAGCCTTGTGGAGCAAGCGGTAGTCGAGCGGAATTTCGGTTTTCCCGTTCAAGACTTTCGTCCGGACCTCCGCGTACTCTTTCTCGGTCCGCTCGTTGACGTAGTGGACGCCCTCGCCGGAGTAGGATTCGACCTTGTCCGCATACGAATTGACGAGGAGCGTCTGGAACAGCTCGACGAATTCTTGCCGTTCCCCGTCCGATAAGTTGGCCCACGGAGCCCCGAGCGCGCGCCGGGACATCTCGGCGTAGTCGAACCGCTCCCCCACGACTCTTTCCAGCATTTGCCGGCGCTGCTCGGCTTTCGACGGTTGCTTCAGCTCTTGATCGTTCAGAATCCGCAACACCTCATCGATGGTGCCCTTCATGGCATCCGTTGCGCCGCCTGCCGAAGCCTCATGGACACCGAGCACCGCGAAAATCGCCAGTGCCAGCATGGCATGCAGAATCCCATTCATCCTCGCGTCGCGCCACTGTCGCATCAACCGGATCATGAATTCCTCTCCAATGTGCTGTATGACCAGTCCCCAACGGCCGGAACAATCAGTTGACTTTACCATGAACGTATTGGCTGACCAACTCCTCCAAATCCAGACCCGATTCGGTGTCGCGAATCACGTCTCCCGGTTTCAGAGGATCACCTCCGCCGCCGGGTGAGAGCGCGAGAAACTTTTCGCCGATGATCCCCCGGGTCTTGATCGAGGCAATCGTGTCCGTGTACAGCTTCACATTCTTGTTCACAGCCAGCGTGACCGCGGCGCGATCATCCTTCAGCTCAATGCTCCGCACCCTTCCGACCTCGACCCCGGCAATTTCGACGGCAGACCCCGGCTTCAGGCCCGATGCCGTATCGAACTGCGCGACGAGCTCATAGACATCCCCGCCGATCAATTCCAGTTTCCCGAGTTTGACGGAAAGATAGGCGAGGCACACGATGCCGACCAACACGAAAATGCCGACCACCAACTCGAGCCTAGACTTTTCCATTCGATCGCTCCTTCGTTAGCCAGCCACGGGGCGTGACAACGAGACCGTCCCTCCGACGGTGATGAACTCCTGGATTTCCGGATCATCGGTCCGCACGAATTCGGCGGCGGGAGCCATCGCGGCAATCTTTCCCCGGCGAAGCATCGCCACCCAATCGGAGATGGCAAAGACCTCCGGGATCTCATGACTCACCATGACGGCGGTGAATCGAAAGCGCCGCTGCATCGCCACGATCAAATCGTGGATCGATTTGGCCATCAGCGGATCCAAGCCCGTCGTCGGCTCGTCGAAGAGGATAATCTCCGGCTCCAGCACAAGCGCCCGCGCAAGGCCCGCCCGCTTTCGCATTCCCCCGCTCAACTCGGCGGGAAATTTGTGCCCCATCCCGCCCAACCCCACCTGCGCCAATTTTTCGTCCACGCGCCGCTCGACGTCCGGACCCTTCATCCGGAGTTTCTCTCTCAGGGGAAAGGCCACGTTCTCAAACACCGACAGCGAGTCGAACAACGCGGCTCCCTGAAACAGCATGGAAAACCGCTTGCGCACATCGTTCAGTCGCTTGCCCTTCAGCCGCGAAATCTCGGTGTCACCCACCCATACTTCTCCGCGGTCCGGCTGCATCAGGCCGATCATGTGCTTCAGCAGGACGCTTTTCCCTTCCCCGCTTCGCCCGATGACGGTGGTGAGCTTCCCGACCGGTATGGTCAAATCGAGGCCTTGCAGCACCCGCTGCCCGCCCAATGTCTTTTCCACCCCGATCAGTCTGATCATCTCAATCGAGTCCCCGTGTGCCGAGAACTGGGGCCTGAGATCACCGCTGGCATCTCAGCACTCAGGTCTCCGCACCTCAGAGCAATACCGATGTCAGGAAGTAATCCCACACCAGGATCAGCACGGAGGACAGGACAACGGCTTCGGTCGTCGCCGTCCCGAGCCCTTCAGCGCTCTGCCTGGTGTAAAATCCCTTGTAGGTACAGATCCAGCTCACGATCAGGCCGAAGCTGATCGATTTCAGAATCCCGCCGTAGACGTCCTTCCATTCGACCGCCGATTCGATGGAATTCCAGTAGGCGCCGCCGTTTCCCCCGAGCAATTCGACGCCGACAAGGTATCCGCCGTAGATCCCGACAACATCGAAAATCGCGACGAGGAGCGGGACGCCGATCAGCCCGGCAACGAGCTTGGGCGCGATGAGATACTGCAGCGGGCTGATCGCCATCGTGTCCAGCGCATCGATCTGCTCGGTGATTCGCATGATGCCGATCTCGGCCGTCATGGCGGACCCGGCCCGCGCCGTCACCATGAGAGCCGCGAGGACCGGCCCCAACTCCCGAATCATGCTGAGTGCCACCGCAGAGCCGAGCAGGCCTTCGGATCCGAACTTTCGCAGCGTGTAATAGCCTTGCAACGCCAACACCATTCCCGTGAAGGCGGCGGTGAGGACGACCACAAACGTGGACTTGTACCCGACGAAGTGGAGCTGCTTCGTCATCTGCGTCAGCCGGAACGGCGGTCTTGCCAACCAGGCAAACGACGAGAGGACGAACAACAGCATCCTGCCCATTTCTTCAAGGAGACTGAGTGCCCAATGTCCCAGCTGTCGGATGGTGCTGATGATCATTGCGGAATGGCCTCGTCGCGGACAGTGCAATCGATATAACGCGCAAACACCTCGCTCAATCGGTCCGATGCGAGCCGGCTCTGCCTGCGGAGCCGGTTCAATTCTCTGAGACTGCCCGGCCGCATCAGCAAGGCGCGAAGTCCTCCGAGCCAGCCGGCGGGCTTGAGGAACAGATTGAAGTCCAGTGGCAGGTCTTCGTCCATGGCATCAGAGACGGTTCGAACGATTCCGAACGGCACGCCTTGTGCCACGGCAACCGAACCCAGCGCCCAGCTTTCCATATCGAGTCCCGCGGCCCCCGTCAGACGAGACAGCTCACGCTTGTCATGAGCGGACCCGACCACCACCGGGGCAGAGACGATGGGTCCCGCCGCGACCTGCAAGCGGGCCTGCTGAGCGGCCGAGAGCAGCCGTTCACGCAGCACGCTGTCACAGGGAAGGGATGAGTTCACCACGGCCCAAGTGTCGTCGCGCCGGACTGATCGGACATCCGTGCCTAGCAGGACATCCGCGACCCTGCTCGCCCCCAGCGAGCACGCGAATCCGGCAGACAGAACCGACCCCACGAAGGTCTCGTTCATCACCGCCTTGGCGCCTCGAGCCGCCGCATCGGGTCCGATTCCGGTCTGCACCAGCCAATACGGACAACCACCCGCCTGTGCAACGACAGCGCGGAGGCCGGCAATCGTGGTGCCGTGAGCCGTGGAGAATGCCCGCTGAACGGCACGAAATTCCCATCGAGTAGCGGCGAAGATCACGACGGGCTTCACAGAAGATCCCGGGAGGAGCCGTGCACGGCCGACAGCCGCGTCGCGGGGCAATCAACAATCGGACCGGTACGATCCGTGGGACAGCACGTGCTGTCGGACTTCGTCAGCCCTCATTTTCCCTCGAGTCCGAAGACTCCGATACATCGACAGCGCCCACAGGGGGAAATACTGACAGTACCAGTGATAGCGGAGATAGAATACCCGTGGAAATCCTGTACCCGTGTGGCGCACCTCTTCCCATGAGCCATCTTTCATTTGATGACGAAGCAGGTACTGAATCCCGCGGGCCACGCTGAAGGAGTCGGTCATGCCGGCTGACATCAATCCCATGACGGCCCACGCCGTTTGAGACGGCGTGCTCTCGCCTCTTCCGGACCATTGCGGATCCGCGTAGGACAGGCAGGACTCGCCCCACCCTCCGTCCTGGTTTTGCTTGGATTCAAGCCAGCTCACGGCGCGCCGAATATACGGCTGCGACAGGTCTTCGCCGATGGCCCTGAGACCGGCCAAGACGGACCAAGTGCCATAGATATAGTTCACACCCCAGCGTCCGTACCAGCTCCCATCTGACTCCTGCTCGTCCTTGAGGAAGGCGAGTGCGGGAGCCACCGCCGGATGCGTCCGGTCGTACCCCAGAGCCCCGAGCATTTCGAGGCATCGCCCCGTCAGATCGGAGGTGCTGGGGTCCAGCAGGGCATGGTGGTCGGCGAAGGGAATATAGTTGAAGACGATGCGATTGTTGTCTTTGTCGTAGGCGCCCCATCCGCCGTCGGAGCCCTGCATCGCGAGAGCCCAGGCCGCCCCCCGCTTGATCGCCTCCTCCAAGTCTGCGGCGTCCGGCAGGCGAATCTTGGACAGCGCCATCAGGACGACGGCGGAGTCATCCACATCCGGGTAGAGCTCGTTCTCGTGCTGAAAGTACCAGCCTCCGGGCTCCGCCTTCGGGGACGAAACCTTCCAGTCTCCGACCGTCTTCGTCTGGCGAGCGAGCAGATAGGTGCAGGCCCGCTGCAGCGCGGGGTGGTCGTTGGCCATGCCGCTTTCGATCAACGCGTTGACCAACAGCGATGTATCCCAAATCGGGGAATGGCAGGGCTGGAGATGCATGGCGTCGATGCGCTGGTCTCCGATCGTGACCTGGTCATAGATCTCGAGCTCCTCGATTTCGTGCAGCGCCTTCTGAACCAGCGGATCGTCCACCTGATAGCCCAAGCAGCGCAACGCGACGATGGAGTTCGCCATGGCGGGATAGATCGCGCCGAGTCCTCCACTGCCCTTGATATGTTCCAACATCCAAGTCGCGGCGCGATGCAGCGCCTTCTCGCGCAACCAGCTGAGCGGCATCCGATCGTAGAGCTTGAGGACCGCGTCGAGCACGACGAACACGTTGTGCGGAGTGAACCACCCCTGATCCTTGTTGAACGGCGGGTGTTGCCGGTATCGAATCGTGGCCCGCGGAGACACATACAACTCGTCGATGCCTTGCTCCGCGGGAATGCGGCACACCGGCTGATTGGCGAACACGATCAAGAGCGGAATGAGGACCGCGCGCGACCAGTATGAAATGGCGTAGATATTGAAGTAGAACCATTTCGGCAGAAGCATGATCTCGGGCGGCATGCTCGGGATACCTTCCCAGTCGTACTGATCGAAGAGCGCCAGGGTGATCTTGGTGAAGACGTTGGCCTGCACGACGCCGCCCAGGCCGAGGATTCGGTCGCGAGCGCGCAGCATGAAGGGCTCATTGGCTGAAATGCCGCTGAGTTTCAGGGCAAAATAGGCCTTCACCGATGCGCTGATTTCAGCCGGGCCCCCGGAAAAAATCGGCCAACCTCCGTCGGGCAGCTGGGCCGACCGGAGATACCGCACCGCTTTCCGCTCGCGTTCCGGATCCACCCGGTCCAGGAAACGCCTCAGCATCAGATACTCGGCGGTCAGCGTCGTATCGGCTTCCAACTCAGCGACCCAATAGCCCTCCGCCGGGTGTTGTCTCGACAGGAACCAGGCTTGGCTTCGCTTGATCGCGTCGTCCAAGACATCGAGATGACTGCCGATTTGACCGATGGTACGGCGAAGGTGAGCTTCTACGGGAGCGGAGGGAACCGATTTATCGGAAACAAGGCGCAATGAAGGAGCGTGGGAAAAGTCTCGGACGAGCCTGATTTTCTCCGGGACGGAGACAAACAGACTGTCAGAGAGACGATCGAATAAGGTGCGAAAGATGCTCATCGTGTGATGTGACGGGGAAAGTCCACCCGGAGGACCTGGATTGATTTACCTCACCGGCACACCGGGTCGCGGATACGCAGGTCGAGGGCTTAGTTCGTCGGGATATAACAGACACCCTAGGCGAAGTCAAGCAAGAGAAGATCCGAAGTCCTCTGAAGTACGCAGGTTTTTGCACGAGTCGTCCTACGCCGGTTGCAAATCGGCCAGCCGGACCGACACAAGCTTCGAGACGCCCGGCTCTTCCATCGTCACACCGAAGAGCGAATCAGCGATCCCCATCGTCCGCTTGTTGTGCGTAATGACCATGAACTGCGCATCCTGGGCCAATTCCCGAAGGACGCCGGTAAAGCGGCCGATGTTTTCCTCGTCGAGCGGCGCGTCGATTTCATCGAGGATACAGAACGGCGTCGGCCTGATCAGGAAACTTGCGAAGAGCAAGGCCATAGCCGTGAGCGTCTTCTCGCCCCCGGACAGCATCGTAATGTTCTTCAATCGTTTGCCCGGCGGCTGGGCGACGATCTCGACACCGGGCTCCTGCGGCCCCCGGCTCTCCTCGGATTCATCGGCTGGGAGTTCCACCAGCTGGAGCTCTGCCCTTCCCCCAGGAAAAAATTTGGTGAACACCTGGCCGAATTTCTCCTGAAGCTCTGAAAAGGTGCTGGCGAACATGTCCTTGGTCGTGCGGTTGATCCGCTGGATGATCTCTTTCAGCGACGCGATCGAAGTGGACAAATCCTGCTCTTGTGTCGACAGGAACCCATGGCGCTCCTCCAATTCTCGGTGCTCGTCGATGGCCGCCAAATTGATCGGTCCCATTCGATCCAGCCGCTCGCGAACCTTGTGGAGTTGTTGGCGCAAGTCTTCGTCGGAGACGGTCGTCACTGCCTGCGGCGATGATTCGATGCCTTCGTCCGGCTGCGCGTCCTGTAACAACGCGGCCGGGTCGACTTGGTACGTGCCGGACAAGGTGGCCTCCACCGTCCCAAGCTGCGTGCGGAGCTCGGCTCGCCGCACCTCAACGCCCATGCGAGTGTCTCGCAACGACAACGCCGTCTTCCGAACGTCGTCAAGCTTGGCCTCGATGTCATGGGCCCAGCTCATGTCCTCAGCCTGCCGCTCTTGTGCCTGGACGAGCTGCGCCTTGAGGCCGTCGACGGAACGCCCCAAGTCCCGGCAAAGGGCTTCCTGCCGGTCGTGTTCGGTCCGGCTCTCCTCAAGGGACCGGTTCAGTTCGTCCACTTGATGGATGACCTGCTCGACTCGCGCGGCGCTCTCCTGGCGTTCTCGGCCCAAGCGCTCGAGGTCCCGACGGTGATGGTCGCCGGTCGTTCGCATGCCTTGAACGAAGAGTTGCGCCTCGGTCAGCCGTTGTTGAAGGCCCGGAATTTCTTGATCGAGCTGGAGCAGACGGGCGCGGACTTGAGCTAGGGATTGTTCCTGCCCGGCCTTCTCCAGCGTCCACTGCTGCAACTGGCTCTCTCCCGTTCGCATCTCATGCTGCAATCGCTGTACCTCTTGACTGCCGCGCTGCTCCTCCATGGCAAGGGCGGCGATTCGCTGTGCGAGATCCCCCAGAAACTGCTGCAGCCCGGCCTCGTCCTTCTGAAGAGACAAGCTTTGCATCTCCGCATCGCGCAACGCATCCGTGAGTCCCTTGGATTCCTCCCGCAGGGCCTGGCACTCGTCGGCCAATTGCTCCCGCCGCTGTCGCCCTGCTTCGACGGCCTGGGTCAACGCCATTCGGCGGGCTTCCAACTCCAACACCTCCCGCCGCCGCTGCAATAATCCCCCGGTGGAGCCCGATTGCCCTCCGGTCATCACTCCCGCTTCATCAAGCAGCTCCCCTGCACGAGTCACGAACAGCGGACGATCTGCCGATGAGGACAACAGTTCCCATAGGCGAATCGCATCGTCCAGCGTGTCGACGAAGACCACGCGGTCGAAGAGATAGTCCTTCACGCTCGCCTGCCGCTCGCCGACCGAAAGTAGATCGGCGGCACGGCCGATGACTCCCGGCTGATCCTGCAACATCGGCCACCAGTCAACGTGCGTCTTCGAGGTCCATCGGGGATCCTCGGGAATGAAGGTCCCCCTCCCGAGATCCTTTCCGCGGAGAAAATCTATGGCACCCCGAGCGCTCGCCGGATTGTCTACGAACCACCCCCGCACCCGCTCGCCCAAGACCGCTTCCACTGCCCGATCGAGGCCGGACGGAATGACCAGCCATTCGGCGATCGCTTCTCCCACTCCCTCGCAAGACTTCAACGCGGTCGATTCCTCGTCACCCGGACGCCCGTACCCCATGTCTTCTCGTAGCACGCCTTGGATCGCCCGAAGATGAGAGTCGACGGCGGCCAGGTCTTCCGAGTCCCGCAGTAGACGTTGATCGATCTCGACGAGCTCCTCGGAGGCCCGCCGGGCGCGTTCGTCGATCAGGTCCCGTTCCTCGCGAAGACGAAGCACCGCCTGCTCCGTCTCCTGACAGGACTGCAACAGCACGCCCCGCCGGCCGGTGCTCGCACTGTGTTGGGCTTCGAGCTCCTCCCGCTCGCGCACCACGCGGACTTCACGCTCGGAGATCTCCTGGACGCGCGCGGCCAGTTGGGACAGGTTCTGCTCGGTGTTGGAGACCAGGACCGCGAGGTTCAGGAGGTCCATGCGGCCCCGCTCTTCTTCCTGCAAGGCCGCCGCCCGGCGATGAAGGAGCACCTTCATCTCTTCGTCGAGCAGGGAGAGCGCCTCTTCGCGTTGCTGGAGCTCTTGCACCAACCCATCCAATTTTTCCTGTAGCGCAGCCTCCGCGGCCGTCAGTTCCTCTTGTTCCCGTCGCAGCCGCTCCAATTCCTGACGCCCTTGGGCGATTTGCTGCTCGTAGAGCTCGCTTCGATTTCGCTCCACTTCCACGGCCGTCAACGCCTGGGCTTGCTGTTGTTCGATACCGGCGAGTTCATCCCGCCGCCGGCCGATCGATTCGGTGGAGGCGGCGACCTCGAGCCTGATGCGTTCAAGTTCGGTATTGAGCCGGCCCTGTTCCGCGGCCTGCTCGGATTCCTGGTTCGTCACCGCGTCCAATTCCCGCTCGATCTCCGCGATCATGGACCGCAATGACCGGAATTCCCGGCTGAGCAACTGGATCTCCAGCGAACGGGCTTCCTGCTGTAACAGTTGATAGGAGCGCGCCTGACGCGCCTGGCGCTCGAGCGAATTCAGCTGTTTCTTCACCTCCGAGATGATGTCGCGGACACGCAGGAGATTTTGTTGCGTGGCATCGAGCTTTCTCAGCGCCTCGGCCTTTTGCTTCTTGTACCGGATGATGCCGGCTGTCTCCTCGATCAACTCACGGCGGTCCTGGGGAGAGGCGTTCAGGATCTGGTCGATCTGGCCCTGTGCAATGACCGTATGGCCCTTGGTTCCCGCCCGTGTATCGAGCAAGACGCTGCGGACGTCTTTCAATCGGCAGGGCGTCTTGTTGATGAGGTATTCGCTGTCGCCGTTCCGGTAGAGGCGGCGTGTAATCATCAGATCCTGATATTCGGCAAGCTGGCTCGTCAGGCCCGACAGCGGATCGACGGTGATCTTATCCAGTCCGCCGATCACCAACGAGACTTCCGCCATTCCCAACGGCTTTCGCTGTTCCGTTCCGTTGAAAATCACGTCCTCCATCTTTTCGCTGCGGAGGGTCTTTGTGCTTTGTTCTCCCAGAACCCAGAGAATGGCATCGACCACGTTGCTCTTCCCGCTCCCGTTGGGTCCGACAATCGCGGTCACCCCCTCTGGAAATTCGATTCGGGCTTCCGCAAACGATTTAAACCCCAACATCTCAAGCGACTTGAGATACATGCACGACTCCTTCTGTATCAGATTGTAAGGGTGTGTGGGGGAACCGCACGGACCGGTCTTGTACCATAGCCCGCCGGGCTAAATCAAAGAAAAACACCGCCCGTGGTAGACGCGAGGAGCCGGAACTACAAGATGCTGATGGAAAGATTCCTCCAGCGGAGAGCTCGGCTATTTACCGAGACCGGACACCCACCGGCTTCTTGGAGGACTCGATATTGATCAATTCCTTCGGCAGCAGAAATTCGACGTCTTCCTCGATCACCGTCAGTTCTTCGACTTCCGCCGTGCCGTTCTTGAGATATTCCACGACCTCGGCGACCAGCACTTCAGGAGCCGACGCCCCAGCCGTGATACCGACGGCCTTCACGTTTGTCAGCCATCCCGGATTGATGTCGGATGCGGAGTCGATCAAATAGGATGGGATACCGCAATGCTCCCCCAGCTCTCGGAGCCGATTAGAGTTCGAGCTGTTCGGCGAGCCGATCACCAGAATGACGTCCACCAGCTTGGCCAGTTCCTTCACGGCATTTTGCCGGTTCTGCGTCGCATAGCAGATATCTTCCTGGTGAGGTCCCTTGATGTTCGGAAAGCGTCGATGCAGCGCCTCGACGATGTCACGGCACTCATCGACACTCAACGTCGTCTGGGTGACGTACGACAGCGAGTGGGCGCTCTCGACCTGCAGCTTTTCGACGTCTTGCACCGAGGAGACGAGATGAAATTTATCCGGAATCTGACCCAGGGTCCCGATCACTTCCGGGTGGCCGGCGTGACCGATCAGGATGAGGTCGTACCCTTGATTATAGTCTCGGTTCACCTCGTTATGGACCTTGATCACCAGCGGGCATGTCGCATCGATCACATGAAGCCGCCGTTGCCGGGCTTCGTCCCAGACCGACTTCGCCACACCGTGCGCGCTAAAAATCACGACCGACCCCTCGGGTACCTCGCTGAGCTCCTCCACGAATACCGCGCCCTTCTGCCGAAGCGAGTTGACGACGTGGCGGCTATGGACGATCTCATGACGCACGTAGATCGGCGCACCGTATTTCTTCAGCGACAAGTCGACAATGTCGATTGCGCGGTCGACTCCGGCGCAGAAGCCGCGTGGGTTGGCGAGATAGATCTTCATATGTATTGACCTCTCCGAGGAGGAGCGCAACGTACCAGAGAGCACCTTACGTGAGTCGTCGGCCGGTCGTCAACAGATAGACGGCCGGCGAACAGGGGCGGCGGGGTGACGACATGACCATACCAATGGTCGCCACCTTGACAGCTCCCTACCTCCCCCGTACGCTCCTGCTGCGTCATATGGCACAACACCGCGGCAAGAAGATTTTGATCGTCGAAGACGAACGGGACATTCTGGAATTGGTGAAGCTGTATCTCGACAAGGAAGGCTTCCGTACCGTCACGGCCACCACCGGTGCCGAGGGGTTGAAATGCGTGAAGGACGAGAAACCGGACCTCATCGTCTTGGATCTCATGCTGCCGGAGATCGACGGACTGGAAGTCTGCAAGCGACTCCGTGCAGCCCACGAGACCGCGATGATCCCGATCATCATGCTGACCGCCAAGGCGGAAGAATCCGACCAGGTGATCGGCCTCGAACTCGGCGCAGACGACTATGTCACGAAACCGTTCAGTCCGAAAGCGCTCCTCGCCCGCGTGAAAGCGATGTTCCGTCGGCTCGAAAGGAGTCATCAGGAAGCCGTATCGGTCTATCGGTACGGCGAACTGACGATGGACCTCTCCCGCCATGAAGTCTCCATCCGAGGAAAAGAAATTCCACTCACGGCCAAAGAGTTCGGCCTCCTTGAGCATCTGTTGCGAAACCCTGGACGGGTGTTGACCAGAGACGTGCTCCTCAACACCGTGTGGGGATACGACTACTTCGGGACGACAAGGACGGTCGATGTTCACGTCCGCCGGCTCAAGCAAAAAATTCCGCTCCTGGAAGAGGCGATCCATTCGATCAAGTCGCTCGGCTACAAGCTCAAAGAGCCGTGATGCGTGAATCGCGGCACGGATCAGGTCCGCGGACGACAACGTGAACGAAGAGCCTCTATGACGTTCTCCATCCGCTGGAAGGTTACACTCGTGACCTTGCTTGCGTTGCTGTGCGGCTTCGCGGTGGCGGGCCTTCTGGCCGAGCGATCGCTCGAAGAACAGGAACTGGCTCAGTCGAGCCGGATGCTCGAAGTGCGAACGAACTTAGTGGCTTATGAGCTGCGGCCGGTGCTCTCCCAGCCGTCGCTCCCCGCACCGTCCATGCAGGCAATCGTTCGCGAACTGGGCGCGCGGGCCCTGGCCCGTGTGACGGTCATCACGCCCGACGGGCGCGTGTTGGCCGACAGCGCCGTGGCCGAGCAAGATCTGGGCTCCGTCGAGAATCATCGAACGCGGCCGGAAGTCCAGCAAGCGCTCAAAGAGGGCACCGGAACCCATGTAAGAGCCAGCCACACGACCGGAGAGCGCACGCTCTATCGCGCCATTGTCCTGTCGGGGCACGACGGTGCCTGGACGGTCATCCTCCGGCTCGGGCTTCCCATGACCGCCCTGGAGCGGGAGGTGACCGAGTTGAGGCGGAATCTCCTGATCGCCTTCGGTACGGCCTTTCTCATTGCCATGATGCTCAGCATCGGCTTGGCCCGCGGCGTGACGAAGCCGCTGACGGACATGGCGGCCGGCGCCAGGCGCTTGGCCGCGGGTGAGGCAGCCGCTCACCTGCCAGTGCAGTCACGGGATGAAGTCGGCCTCTTGGCCGACACGTTGAATCACATGGCGGACGAATTGCGCGCAAAGATCGACGAAGTCTCCGAGGACCGCGCGCAACTCTTGGCCATGTTGACCTCCATGGTCGAAGGGGTGATGGTCCTTGATTGTCGGGGGCGCGTCCTCCAGGTCAATCCGGCGCTGGAACGCATGTTCAACATCAGCAGAGCCGAAGCGCGAGGGCGATTCTCGGCCGATGTGTTCAATCATCCGGAGCTGAGCGCATTGATCGCCGCGGTCCTGAACACCAGGACCGGCCAGGAAGCGGAGATCTCCTTGTCACAGACGGGCCGGTGTTTGCACATCCAAGCGTCGGTCGCCGGCGGAGAACGGGAGAACGAAGCCTGCGCCATTCTCGTCTTTCACGACATCACCGAACTGCGGCGGCTGGAGAAAATACGCACAGATTTCGTGGCCAACGTTTCGCATGAGTTACGGACGCCGCTGACCTCGATCAAGGGCTACGTCGAAGCCCTGTTGGATGGAGCCAAGAACGACCCGGCCACCGCGACCAAATTCCTCGAGATCGTCCTCAAGCAAAGCGACCGTCTCAACTTGATTCTGGAAGACTTGCTCCAACTGTCAAAGATCGAGTCGGGCCAGGTCTTGCTGAAACGCGAACCGCTGCACCTGCGCGCACTGATCGAGCGGACGCTGGCGATGATCAGACCATTGGCGATGAAAAAGGGCCACAGCCTCATCGTTCAGCTCCCTCCGGACTTTCCCCTGCTCGTCGGCGATGAAGAGCGGCTGGGCCAGGTGTTGTCCAACCTGCTCGACAATGCCATCAAGTACACGCCCGAAGACGGCACCATCATCGTGGCGGCACGCCAGATTGCCGCCACGTCAGCCTCGCCGGACGGCAAGCAGGACAGCAGCATCGAGATCAGCGTGACGGACACGGGAATCGGCATCCCGGAGGCGGACCGGCCGAGGGTCTTCGAACGCTTCTACCGGGTAGACAAGGCCCGCTCGCGGGAACTCGGGGGCACCGGACTTGGCTTGGCCATCGTCAAACACATCGTCGAAGGGCACAGCGGGCAGGTGTGGGTCGAAGGCAATCAGCCAAGCGGCAGCCGCTTCGTGGTGCGTCTCCCGGTACAGAGCGCAGCTCAGCCCGATCTTCACCCGAGCGTCGTCCCGAGCAGATAAACGATCGACGCCAGCAGCGCGGCGCCGGGCAAGGTGAAGATCCAGGCGTAGAGAATTCTCCGCGTCACGCCCCACCGCACGGCCGAGAGCCGCTTGATCGCCCCGACTCCCATGACGGCGGAGGTAATGGTATGGGTCGTGCTCACGGGCAAGCCGATGTGAGCGGCGACCATCAACACGGTCGCGGCCCCCGTCTCGGCGGCGAATCCGTGCACCGGTTCGAGCTTCACGATTCCCATCCCCAAGGTCCGCACAATCTGCCATCCGCCGACGGCGGTTCCCAACCCCATCGCCACGGCGCAGATTCCGATGACCCAGGTCGGCACTTCGGCCGACGGAATCTGCCCGGCAGATAAGAGAGCGAGGGTGATGATTCCCATCGCCTTCTGCGCGTCGTTGGCCCCGTGACTGAAGGCCATGAAGCAGGCGGACAGGAGTTGAAGGCGCTTGAACAGCTTGGTGGCGATCCCGCGGGTCACGCGAAAAAACGCCCAACTGATCAACACCATGAACGATAATCCGATGGCGAATCCGAAGAACGGGGACAGCACCATCGCTTCCAACACCGAACGGAGTCCGGTGAGCTTGACGGTCGCCCACCCGCCATGGGTCACGGCAGCCCCCACGAGTCCGCCGATGAGCGCATGGGACGAGCTGCTCGGAAGCCCCAGCAGCAGCGTGAACATGTTCCACAAGATGGCTCCGGCGAGCGCGGCGGCCACCATTTGTTGCGTCACCGAGCCGGGATCCACGATGCCGGATCCGACCATCTTCGCGACGGCAGTCGACATGAACGCCCCCCCGACGTTCAGAATCCCGGCTCCTATCACAGCCACGAACGGACTGACGACTCTGGTCGAGACGACGGTCGCAATGGCGTTGGCGCTGTCGTGCCAGCCGTTCGAGAAGTCGAACACCAACGCGAGGACGACGACGAGTAGGAGCATTCCGGTCAGCTCGGGCATGATGGTCAAGCAGCGACGTGACGAGGATGACCGGCGAAGGACTGTGGCGGTTCGGCACAGACCGGGTCCGTGATGTTCATTTCCAACTGAGTCCTCCGTCCTCGTTACGCCCTGTTCAGTGGTGTTTGAGCGAGATGCGCTCCAGAATGTTCGCCACGTCTTCGCACCGGTCGGTTCCCGCTTCGAACGCTTCGTAGATCTCTTTCCACTTGATGACGGCCATCGGATCGGTCTCCTGTTCGAACAAGGCCGAGATGGCATCGCGGGACACTCGATCGGCTTCATTCTCGAGGCTATTCACCTGTACGCCGAATTCCTTCACATCCGGATGGGGAAGCCCCAGGCGATCCACTCCAGCGCCGACCGCCACCGACGCTTGATAGAGGATATCGGCCAGCTTGATCGCCATGTCGGTCGCCTTCGTCACCTTATAGAGCACGAACCGGTCGGCAATGGCCTCCGCCACATCCAAGATATCGTCCAGAGCGCTGGCCAAGTCATGGATGTCCTCGCGGTCGATCGGCGTGATGAACGTCTGGTTCAAGCGGAGGACGATGTCGTGGGTGATCCCGTCGCCGATATGCTCGATTTCCTTGATGCATTTCGCTTGTTCCGCCGGGGATCGCAAATCCTTCATCATGTCCGCGAGCAGCCGGCTGCCTTCGATCATGTTGTGCGCCGCCTTCTTGAACAGTTCAAAGAAGGCTTCTTCTCTGGGAATCAGTCCGAACATCATCGTGCCGCCTCTCGCTTCCAGCTTACCGGAGATACCTCATATGACTGCAATGAACTGAACCGCTCCTGCATTTCACCATCGGACCAAGCCGGTGGCCCAGGCGATGCCTCCACCAAAACTTCCGAGGAGGACCAGATCGTGCCGGGCGATCTTTGCCGAGCGCACCGCGTGGTCGAGCGCGATCGGAAGCGAGGCGGACGATGTATTACCGTACCGCTCGATGACTGTGCAAATCTTGGAAGGCGAGACACCGAGGCGGTCGGTGAGCAGGGAGAGGATCCGTCCGTTCGCCTGGTGCAGCACCACCTGAGCCAATTCCTCCACACCGATGCCGAATTCCTTCAGCGTCTCCCGAATAGATTGTTCCAATTTCTTGACTGCTAACCGAAAAAGCGGAGCACCGCGCATGCGCATGGCGTGCTGTGCCTGGCGGAGTGAGTCCCGCGTCGCGGGCGCACTCGATCCGCCGGCCGGGATGCGGACCAAATCATGTCGGCTTCCGTCGGCATGCAGGTGAATCCCGAGAATCCCCGGGTGCGGATGGCCCTCAACGTCTTCCTTCCGCAGCACGGCCGCCCCTGCTCCATCGCCGAAAAGCAGGGCGGTGTCAGGATCCGCGCCGTCAACCATGCGGGATTTCACTTCGGCAGCCACCACCAGGCATTGCTCGATCTGCTTGCTCCGGATCATTGCATCAGCCATCGACAGCCCATACAAGAAGCCGGAACAGGAGGCGGCCAGGTCGAAGGCAGCGACGCCCCGGCACCCCAGTTTGCTTTGGACATAACAGGCGGTCGAAGGAAAGATCGTGTCGGGCGATGTCGTCGAGACAAGAATGGCCTGAATGGATGAGGCAGGAATGCCGGCTGCATCCAAAGCGCTCCGCGCCGCTGCCACGGCAAGATCGGACGAAGCTTCACGGTCGGCAGCTCTTCGACGCTCCCGGATGCCGGTCAGTTGGAACGCCAGCTCCGGTCCGATGCCAAGTGGGCCCCCGACCTCTTCGTTGGAGACGACGCGCTCCGGCACGTAAGAACCGGTGCCAATAATCCTGGTTCGTATCATGAAGGATGCCGGAGTGACGGGTGCAGGAGATACATCGACGTAAGCTGCGCGGGATTATAGGTCTCGATGCTGAAGGGGTCAACTCGTTCCGCTTCATTGCTTTTGCCAGGTCATCCTGCTAGAAAAGACCATAGGCATGGCTACTAGCGACCCCTCTCGCCGGAGAATTCATCCCAGTTGTGGGACGGTTGCGTTTCGGGCTCTGCTCGGTATGCTCCTATTCCTTCCGATGGCCTGTTCAAGCACGCCCAAAAATACGGACGGGACGGCGAAGAAGGCCGTTGGAGGAACTGATGAATCGATCTTCGTCGGGGACACCATTGAGAAAAATTACGATCCCAACGTGATCATGAAGCGTGGAGAAGCGTTCTTCGAAAAAGAGGAGTATGCCGAGGCAATCGTCGAATACAATCACTTCCTCGATCTGCACAGGACGCATATCCTGGCTCCCTACGCAGCGTTTCGGATCGGCGAGAGCCAAATGAAACGCGCCAAGGGCATCGACCGCGATCCGGAACCGATCCAAAAAGCGATCGAATCGTTCGAACGATTGCGCCGTGACTGGCCGGCAAGCCGGTACGACAATCAAGCCGTGGAGAAAATTCAGGAGTGCCACGATTTGCTGGCGCAGATGCACCTCTTTGTCGGACAATTTTATTATCGTCGAGGTTCCTACTTGGCCGCCGCGCATCGGTTCGAGCAAATCATGAAAGTCTATCCGGACAAATCCGTCGCACCCGACGCGCTGTATTTTCTCGCGTTGAGCTATCATGATCTGGGTGCGGACGATTGGGCGAGCGAGCAATTAACACTCCTGGCACAGAAGTATCCGAACACCAAGCATTCCGGTGAGGGGGCTCGGCTCTTGGCGAAGCTCGGTGCAAACGCGAAACCGCCGGTGCTTGCAGCCCAGAAGACAGAGCCCGGCCCGACGGAACAGATGGCCCCGCCCGCCAACGTCGATTCCCCCCGCACCGCATCGGCCGGCGGGATCACCCCGCAGGTCGCGAACGGACTGATGCGTCTGCCTTCCGCCACCGCCATGGAGCAGCCCGCTTTCGTGTCGTGCCGTCTCGGCGCCTGGTGCTAGACCCACCCGCTCGCCGGATCCATCTCTTACCCCGTTCGATACCTCCACATACCGGGTCACTAACTGCCTCGGATTCCGCACGGTTCTCGTGCCGACCACGCGTTGAGCACCGTGGCACAGCACCACGATGGTGCGAATTCACCGTTGAGGCGAAGAAACGCCGCTCTCATGTCGGTAGGTCATGTGAGGTCGATGAATGACGGGGATGGGGGCGGGAAGTTTGCTCAGCGATCATTGCCCGAGATACCATCCGATTCCATATCGCTCCAAGAAGCTCGTGATCATGGTCAGGGAATTGGCATAGATCATGACCCCCACGACTACGAGCAAGACGCCGCTCACCGTGGATACGCCCCAAAGATAGGCGCGCGCCTGCTTAAAGTACGCCAGAAATCGGTCGACGCCCAACGCCGTCAGGAATAAAGGCAGTCCCAGGCCCAGCGAGTAGCTCGTGAGCAGCAACACCCCGCTGATCAGCGAGTCCGTTGTGCTCGCGTAGAGTAGGATCGTCCCGAGCACCGGGCCTACGCAGGGTGTCCAACCCGCGGCGAATGCGACGCCGATCAGGAAGGAGCCCACGTAGCCAACGGGCCGATTACGGAACTGATAGCGATGCTCCATTTGCAGAAAATTGATATTCAGAATTCCGAGAAGATAGAGCCCGAAGATCACGATCAGCACCCCGCCGATCCGGCGGATGTGCTCCTGGTACGTGATCAAGAGCTGCCCGATGAAACTCGCCGACGCGCCGAAGGCGATGAAGACCACCGAAAACCCGGCGATGAACAACAGCGCGTTCGTCACGATCGCCGCCTTGAACTGAGTTCTGGTTTCAGCGTCGGTCAACTGTTCCACGGACAAGCCGGTGATGTACGAGATATAGGATGGCACGAGCGGAAGCACGCAGGGTGAGACGAACGAGAGCAGGCCGGCCGAGAAAGCGGCGATGAGAGAAATATTGGTCATGAGGCGGTGCCCGTCACTCGGACTTGATCAGCATGTCGATGAGTTGATGCGCTTCGGGGGCGGCCCAATCGCGGGCGCCGAAGATCTGCTGGCGCACGATACCCTGCCGGTCCACCATGAAAGTCATCGGCAAACTGCGGGCGCCGTACCTCAACCCGATCCGGTAATCGGCATCGTGCAGGATCGGGAACGTCAGGCGAAGTTCCTCGCGAAAGGGGCGCGTCACCGCAGCGCCCTGCGGATCGGTCGAAACCGCAAGGATTTCGAAATCCTTCCGCGCATAGGCGCGATACAACTCTTCCATTGCCGGCATTTCGACCCGGCACGGACCGCACCAGGTCGCCCAAAAGTTCAGCAAGACGATCTTCCCTCGTAGATCGGACAAGGTCACCATCCGACCGTTCATATCCCGCAACTGAAAGTTGGGCGCGAGTTCGCCGGCCTTGACCATGCCTCCCTTCACGACCGGTAAAACACCTCCGGCATCAACCACCTCATCACGAGGCACGAGCAGGGCTGAGGCAATGACACCGCCGACCGCGAGGACTGCCACGCCGAAAATGAACCGCCTCATCTTCCGCTCACGTCCGCATAGGACGGGACCGCCTCAGCGGTCTTCGGTGTGACGTTCAGGAGCTTGGTCAAGACTTGGAGGCTGTCCAGCCTGGTCCAGTCCCGCGGTCCGATGACAATCTCCCGGATGATTCCTTCCTGATCAATGATGAAGGTCTCCGGCACACCCATGCGCTTATAGGGTTTGTCGGTCTTGCCCCAGGAATCGATCAAGATCGGAAACGACAGGTTCAAATTCTTCACGAAGGGAGGGATCTCCTTCGTCGTCGTCACACGGTCGATGCTCACCGCCAGGATAACTAACCCGTCCTTCTCGAAATTCTTGTTCAGGATTTCCATCGACGGCATCTCTTCCCGGCATGGCTTGCACCAGGTGGCCCAGAAATTCAGGAACACGACTTTGCCGCGAAAGTCGGAGAGCCGGTAGGGTTTGTCGTTGAGATCGGAGAGCGCAAAGTCTGGAGCGGGTTTTCCCACGGCGAGCGGCTCGTACTTGGCGCTCTGCATCCAGACGATGGCGAACGTCAGGGCAAGGATCACGGTCCCGGCAATCAGGATGAGCAGTCGGGAACCGGATCCAGCGGCGGGCGACGTCGCGGAGGAGAGGGTTTGATCAGCCATAGGAAATCAATCGCGACGGACCGACGACGGGTCGTTCACGCCATCGCACCCATGACGCATGACGAGAGAACGGTTGGTGAACTCCGCTCACGCATATGCATGCAAGCCCGAGAGCAGGAAATTGACTCCCCAGAAACAAAAAATCACCATCAAGAACCCAAAGACGGCATAAATCGCCGCGCGGCGTCCTTCCCATCCTCTCGTCATCCGAGCGTGGATGTACGCTCCATAAATCAACCAGACGATCAGGGACCAGGTCTCCTTCGGATCCCAGCTCCAGTACCCGCCCCAGGCGTAATGGGCCCACATCGCGCCAAGGATGATGCCGAAGGCCAGGAGTGGAAATCCG
>DASTSI010000264.1:0-6366 GCA_035760745.1 Nitrospira sp.
AGCCACGCAACCGCAGCGCGCCGTGACCGCAGCCGAGCGTCTCGCGAAATTGATGCCGGGCGCCGGGCATCTCGTCCACATGCCGGGACACATTTACATCCGCGTGGGGCGGTATCAGGACGCCATCGCCGCGAACGAGCATGCGGTGCATGCCGATGAGACCTATATCCAGGACCACCGGCCCAACATCGGGATTTACACGGTCGGGTACTATCCGCACAACTATGATTTTCTGGCCTTCGCGGCCAGCATGATCGGCCGGAGCCGGCAGGCGCTCAGTGCCGCGGAGAAAATGGCCGCGATCCCGCCGCAGGACCTGCTCCGCGCGCCTGGAATGACGGTGTTGCAGCATCACCGCACCCGACCCCTTCAATTCCTCGTGCGATTCGCACAGTGGCCGCAGCTGCTCCAAGAACCGGCTCCGGCCGAAGATCTTCTTTATGCGCGCGCCTTATGGCAGTACGCGCGCGGCCGGGCCTTGGTCGCGACCGGGAGCCTCGAAGAAGCAGAGCAGGCGCTCACTCGACTCCGCGCCGCCGCCGAGAATCCCGCCCTGGCCTCCCTCCGGGTCGAGTTCAACACCGCGGGACCGATTCTCCGCATTGCGACCGAGGTCCTGGCCGGGCATGTGGCGGAGGCGAAGGGTGATCCGAAGTCAGCGGTCGCCCACCTCCGTGAGGCGGTACGGGCGGAGGATAGCCTTGTCTATGGAGAACCGCCCGAATGGTCGATTCCCGTGAGGCAGGAGCTGGGGCTGCTGCTGCTGCGGGCCGATCGTGCGGCGGAGGCGGAAGCGACATTCCGGGAGGATCTGAAGCGTTTTCCCGACAACGGCTGGTCGCTGCGCGGTCTCGAGCTCGCGCTCCGGAAGGAAGGGAAGTCCGAGGAGGCGGATCGCGTGGGAGCCCGGTTCAAGGCGGTATGGACGGGGGCGGATATCGGGGCCCCTTCTGCGGAAAGCGCGCGGCTGGCGGACTATCGCCCCTGAATCACGGCTTCAACGCCCGCGACATCGCCCCGGTCCATGGCGACCTGTACGCGCAGCGAATCGACGTCGCGGTTGACGGAGGCGACGGCGAGCGTCTTTCCGTGCTTTCGGTACGCCACGAGACAGTCCCGATCCTGGATGCTTCCGAGGATCTTCACTTCATCCCATCCCTCCGCATGGCCGACATAGCCGATCGTCACGTCGTAATGCGCGCTCCAGAAGAACGGGGCGATGGCAAACGGCTGGTTCCGGCCCAGCATGTTGCGCGCGGCGGCCTGGCCTTGGGTTTCCGCTACGACCCAATGTTCGACGCGGATGGGGGCCCCGGTATAGCGGTCGGGCCAGCGCGCGATGTCGCCGGCGGCCCAAATGCCCGGCGCGCTCGTGCGCAGGTATTCATCCACCAGCACTCCGCGATCGAGTCGCAGCCCGGCCTGTTCGGCGAGGTCCAGATTGGGACGGACGCCGATCCCCGCGACGACGAGGTCGGCGTCGAGGGTCGTGCCGTTCTTCAGCGTGACGGACCGCTCGGCGATCGCCGCAATCGTCTGTCCCAAATGAAACCTCACCCCCTGTTGCTCGTGCAGCTCGCGCACAAAACGTCCCAACTCGGCGCCGAGCACCCGCTGCATCGGAATCTCATCCGGCGCCACGACCTGCACCTCGAGATTCCTGGTCCGCAGCGACGCGGCCACCTCCAAGCCGATGAAGCTTGCGCCGACGACCACCGCTCGCCGGGCCTGGGCGGCGCGGGCAATGATGGCCCGGCTGTCGGCCAGCGACCGCAGATAGTGCACGTGCGGCAAGTGCGCGCCGGGCACATCGAGACGGACGGGCGAGGCGCCGGTGGCGAGCAACAAGGCGCCGTATGCGAGCCGGCGGCCGTCATCGGTCTCGACCGACCGTGAGCCGGGCGTGAGCCGGAGAACGCGGCGGCCCGTCAGCAGGTCGATGCGGAGCTTGTCATACCAATCGGAGGGGCGAAGTGGAATCCAATCCTCCGACGCCTTGCCGGCCAAGTAATCCTTCGAAATGTTCGGACGGTCATACGGACCGGCCTCGTCGGCGGAGATGATCGTCACCGGCTGCTGATAGCCCTCACGTCGGAGCATTTCAGCGGCCGCAAACCCCGCGGCTCCTCCTCCGACGATGACGACCGAGGCCGGCGGTGAAGCGAGCGGTGCGGAAGAGGGCGTCGGCGCCTTCGCTCCGGTGATGAACAGGCGGCCGTCGCGCTGTTCGACCGCATAGCAGGCGACCGGGTCGATGGCGGGAGCCTGAATGGCCTCACCCGTTCCCGGGTGAAAACAAGCATGGTGCCACGGACAGCGCACGGCTGATCCATCGAAGATCCCTTGGTCGAGGGGGCCGCCATAGTGCGTGCATTTGGCGCCCATGCCGAGCACCAGATTGCCCTTGCGGACCAGGAGCGCCGGTTCTCCATTGTAGTGGCCGAGCGCCATCCCGCCGTCGGGCAACTCGCCCGAGGCCATCCCCTCTGTGCCGAGGTCGGGCCCTGATAGATGGCCCCCGCCTGTTTCACTCATATGCGACTCCGTTCACGGAACGTGACGTCTCCTAGGACCGAGCCTCGATGTTACGCCGGCCATGGTTCCAAAGCAACGAAGTCCGAGTCGCGTCGGCGAGGAAGGGAAGCGCGTCGCGAGACCCGTTGACTCGGTCGACAGCCCAGGCGCACAGTAGGGGCGGGAAGAGAAAACCACGCGTTTCCAAGAGGAGCGTCATCCCATGTACCAAGCCAAGGCATACTCCGCCGCCAGTGCAACGTCATCGCTCGCACCCAGCACGATTCCCCGGCGCGACCCGGGTGCGCATGACGTCCAGATTGACATTCTTTTCTGCGGCATCTGCCATTCCGACCTCCACCAAGTCCGCAACGAGTGGAAAAACGTCATGCCGACGGTGTATCCCTGTGTCCCCGGTCATGAAATCGTCGGCCGTGTGGCCAAGGTCGGCGCGGCAGTCACCCGGTTCAAGCCGGGAGACGCGGCCGCGGTCGGCTGCATGGTGGACTCCGACCGCACCTGCCGTGAATGCCGGTCGGGCCTCGAGCAGTTCTGTCCGAACGTGACGCTGACGTACAACTTTCCGGACAAGCATCTCGGCGGCGTGACGTACGGCGGCTACTCGGACAGCATCGTCGTCGACGAACGCTTCGTGCTCCGGGTTCCGTCCAATCTCGACTTGGCGGGAGCCGCGCCGTTGCTCTGCGCCGGGATTACGACCTATTCCCCGATGCGCCACTGGGGCGTCACGAAAGGCAAGAAGGTCGGCGTGGTCGGGTTCGGCGGGCTGGGGCACATGGCCGTCAAATTTGCCCATGCGTTGGGCGCGCACGTGGTGGTCTTCACGACGTCACCCAGCAAGAAGGAAGACGCGCTCCGGCTCGGCGCCGACGAAGTGGTCGTGTCGCGGCATGCCGACGAGATGAAGAAGCACAGCGGCAGCTTCGACTTCATCCTCGATGCGGTGTCCGCCGACCATGACATCAACGCCTACCTGGACCTGCTCGGCCGCGACGGCAACATCACGCTCGTCGGTGCGCCGGAGCAGCCGCTGGCCGTCTCGGCCTTTGCGCTCATCTTGGGGCGCCGCAGCCTGTCCGGGTCCCCGATCGGCGGGATCGCGGAAACCCAGGAGATGTTGGACTTCTGCGCGCAGCACCGGATCACGGCCGATGTCGACGTCATCCCGATCCAGAAAGTGAACGAGGCCTACGACCGGCTGCTCAAGTCCGACGTCAAGTACCGCTTCTCGATCGATATGGCGTCGCTGAAGGCGCAATAGCGGCGGCGTACGCCCGGCTCCTCATGCGGAGAAGGAGGAGGAGCGGGTTCGATACAATGTCGGGATGGCACGGCGAACCGGTCGAAGAAACGAATCCGTCCCGCGTGAGCCGGATGTCAGGAAGCAGGAGGCCGATTGCCGCGTCCCTCTCCTGCTTGCGCAGCTCGACGGCCTGCGGGAGAAAACGCAGGGCCTCGTCGAGATCGACGCAAAGCACCGCCTTCTCGTCAAGCATCCATCGAGAATCCTCTGGCCGCGGCTCCGTCTTACGACCGTCGATTTGATGTCGTTCTATGTCCGGATCGCCGGCGTCCTGCTGCCGCACGTCCGGGATCGGCCGCTCGCGTTCCGGCGATTTCCGAAGGGCACCGAAGGACCCAGCCGTTCCATCAGCGCATCAAATGGCCTACGCCTTCCGGCGTGAGGACGGCGTCCTTCGCTGCCCGGGGCAAGACCTTCGAGACGCGTTTGGTCGCCGGGGATTTGCTCACCCTGCTCTATTGCGCGAACCTGGCGATCATCTCCCAAGACGTCTGGCTCTCCCGCATCAGTCAGCCCGACAAGCCCGACTTCGCGGTCTTCGACCTGGATCCCGGTCCGGGTGTCTCGTTTGCTCAGGTCGTGGACATCGCTCGCCGCCTACATGAGCTGCTCGAGGACTATGGTGTTCCGCACGGCGTCAAGACGAGCGGGATGGGAGGGGTCCATGTCTATGTTCCGGTCGTCCATACGGATTACGCCACGACACGGGCGTTCGTCACCCAATTCGCCTCCCGTGTGGCGGCGCAATGTCCGGACAGCGCGACGATTGAACGGGCGATACACCGGCGGGGAAAGCGGGTCTATATCGATCCCGATCAAAACATGCGGGCCAAGACGATGGCCGCGCCCTACAGCGTTCGGCACAGCGCCTTTGCCGGCGTGTCGGCGCCGGTGAGTTGGCAAGAACTGGAGGAGGGTGCGCGGCCCGAGGACTTCACGCTCGGTTCGATGCTCGAGCGGGTGAAAAGGGTCGGAGATCTTTGGACAGCGCTCGGCGAGCAGCCACTGGATCTCAGGCGCCTTCTCGAGTCCGCCCGCTCGAGACGCCAGGCCGCGGCATAACCAGAGAGCCACGCCCCCTCGCTCAACCGTTGCCGGCCGGCATTTTGACATGGACGGCGCCCGGTGACACAATTTCATCCTTCATGAATGACTTGCCGTCCCGTACCGATTCAGGCGATGCAGGCAGACCTCTCCGGCTCAGAGGGCATACCCTTCTGTGCCTCCAGGGTTTTCGCGGCGAGGGGTACAGTCCCGGGTTCGTCCGGAACATGGCCGACGTGCATCGGTTCCTGAACCATCATCCGGACGCCTGGATCGAGGTCATTGATTCACCCGACTCGATCTGCGCCGCCTGCCCGCATCAGGCCGCATCCGGCTGCACCTTGAACGACGACCGATCCGAGGAAGAGATGAAGCGGCAGGACGGAGTGGTGCTCGAGCGGTTGGGTCTTCAACCGGGAAGCCGCCTCCGCTGGCGCGAGATCCTCGACCGCATTCGGCGCTCGGTGCGCGGCGACGATCTGCCGGCACTCTGCGGGACGTGCCGCTGGATGCCGCTCGGATACTGCCGCGAAGCCCTGGATGGGATGGGACAGTCGGGGAGCAGCGGCGACGCGGCGTGACCGGGCGCGGCGTTCATGCCGTTCCCATGCCGGGGCCGGCTGAGACGCGCCTCTCCGCCGGAGCCCGCGTCGTCGTCATGGTAAGCAGTGTCGCTCGGACTCTCCCGGCGACCACGCCCCGAACGATCGCGTACGACCACCGGGCTCATTTTGGAATGATCGAAATGCCGCCGCTGCTTTCCAGCACCGCGTACTTGATCTGCTCCATCCGTTCCAGTCCGGAAGAACGTGCCGAGGTCATGATGTCGTCCTCGTCCACCCGCGCCTGGTTCATCAACTCGAACAACGGTCGCCCGTTGTCGACGATCACCATGGGAACCCCGTCGAGCCATCGCTCGAAGAAGGGAGACCGGTGCTTCAAGTGCGAAAACCCGATGTCCAGGCCGATGAGCGTGACGATGACCAACAGTCCGTTCGTCACCGAGTAGTCGTTCCCGATCATGGCGTTTTGCGTGGCCTCGCTGACGATGAGCAACAGGACGAGATCAAAGCTCGTGAGTTGCATCATGGTTCGCCGGCCGGCGATCCGGAACATCACCATGAGCAAGATATAGACGGCAAGCGCACGCAGGATGGCATCCATAGAACCTCCTCGGGATCATGAAAGACGAATCTCGATTGTGCCCTAGTGGCTGGACCTTCCGGTCTGTGGCCTGAATCTCGTGAGACGTGGTTCCCACGGTCAGGCTGCCCGGCCGGAGAGCCCTCCTGTCTCGCGTTCACGGATGGATCCACTGAGTGAACGAGAGGGCCTGGCCGGGGGAGGCGCCGATGCTGGCCGGCAGCCTTCCGACCTGCTCGGATTCGACGTGGAAGGTAATCGACCCGCCGGGCGGGGCCGCGACGGGAAATTGATAGGTCGCTCCGTCGGCGGAGATCTGAGTCTGTAAGGGTGGCGGGGTG